>JAQIBH010000095.1 GCA_027859205.1 Bacteroidales bacterium
GATGATTATTGGTATGCACAAGCCTACTTTAATGATCCTTTTTATAATGTAGTTGTAGTGGGGAATAACATTTGGGTTGAACCATACTGGATGTCTTCATGGTATTCATACGGATATTCGTATTATCGACCTTATTATTATAATTCATTTTATAATCCTTATTACTCTTACAATCCATATTATGGAAACTATGGATATTATGGATATTACAGTACTCCATATTATCAAACATATAATGATAATTATGCTAGTTCTTCTTTTCATTCTTTTAGACAAAGATCTTTGGCGGGTACATCTGGTACACGCTCAGCTACTGTAAGGTCTTCTAGAGATTTGCCAGAAAGTTATATAGGAAGAGATATTTCGAGTTCAAGTACTGTTAAGTCGAGTACTGTTGATGGAAGATCATCTCGTATAGCTCAATCGAACAGGGTTTCTTCAACAAATAGGGTTAGTGAAAACAAAATTGCTGGTGAAACCATAAGACTAAGAGAAACAAGTAGAGAAGGATCAAGTGTTAATGCAAAAACAGTAGGTAGACAAAGTGTTTCAGGAACAACATCTATAGAAAATAGGAATTATACCAGACCTAACCAATCAACAAGATCAACATATAGTAGTCCCTCTGGTACAAGTTCCCGATATAATAGGCCAGCAAGTACAAATACTAATTCGGGACAAAGCTCTTACGGAGTTACAAGAACAACAGGTAGCTCCTCTGTAAGAACCGGTATTACTAGAGCAGGTTCGGGTAGCACATATTCACCAAGTAAATCAACAGGGAAATCATTTGTAAATCCTGGATTATCAGGGAATTCGAAAAATATAATAAGAAGCTCAGGCTCTTCATCGAATAGTTCAAGAACCTCAGCAAGAAGTTCTGGCTCTTCAACAAGAAGCTCTGGCTCTTCAACAAGAAGCTCCGGTTCTTCATCAAGGAGCTCAGGTTCTTCAAGTAGTTCAGGTTCTTCATCCGGTAGTTCCGGATCAAGTAACCGAGGTGGAAGGCGTTAATATTTTTCTTTTAGTCTAAAATAAAAAAAAAGTAATATGAAAAAGATATTTGTAATTTTTATAATGGTTTTATTTGTAAAATCAGTAATGTATTCTCAATCTGTTTATGTAGATAATGCATTAAAATTTTCAAGCTATGATTATGGAGGAACAGCTCGTTTTGTAGGAATGGGAGGTGCCTTTGGAGCTTTAGGTGGAGATTTTTCTTCAATAGCAATAAATCCTGCTGGATTAGGTGTGTATAGAAGTTCAGAATTAGTATTTTCTCCTGGCATGAGTTATAATTCAAATTCATCAAGCTATATAAGCAATACAATAGATGAAAATGGATATGCAGTGAATGTAACTAATTTGGGATTTGTAGTTTCAAATGATTTAGAAAACTCTGATACTAGATGGGTTAATTTTAATATTGGCGTTGGCTTTAATCGTATAAATGATTTTAATAATAATATACAATTTCAAGGAATTAACAATTCATCATTAATGGAAATTTTTATTAATGAAGCGAATGCAACTTCAACTAATCCATATGATCTTGACGGGATGTATGAATTTTTAATTTGGGATGCATATATTATGGATTTTGATACTATTGCAAATGAGTTCTACAGTGAAATTAATGATGAAGTATTAAATGATCCTTCAAATTTTGAAATTAATCAAAGGAAAATAATTCAAACAGAAGGTGCAGTAAGTGAATTTAATTTTTCTTTTGGAGGGAACTATGCACATAAATTATATATTGGAGCTAGTATTGGAATTACCAGATTAAGGTATACCGAATATGCTTCCCACTACGAATACGAAACTTCTAATTTGCAAATTCCATTTATAAGCGCATTTGATTTTAAAGAACATTCTACTATTAAAGGAAATGGATTCACATTCAAACTTGGAGCAATATACAAACCTGTCGAATTTTTAAGACTGGGAGCTTCACTTCACTTACCGACATTTTATGATTTAGATCAAAATTTCTATAATTCAGCAACAGGCTATTTTGATGATAATTCATCCGAATATTCAGAGTCTCCTGTCCAAGATTATAGATTTAAATTGATTAGTCCATTGAGAACAGTTGGTAGTATTGGGTTTCAAATTGGCAAAATTGGTTTAATAGATATCGATTATGAATACGTAGATTATTCAACAATGAAAATGGATGATGAATACAATAGTTTGGAAGTAAATGTTGATAATTCTGATATTAAACTTGTATTTCAGGAAACTCATAATATTAGAGCAGGTATTGAAGTTAGAACAGGACCTTTGTATGTTCGTGCAGGAGGAAGATATTCTACCAGTCCATATGCTGATGTTACAGACGCTCTTAATACAGATTTTGCAAAAATTACTATCGCTGGAGGATTGGGTTATAGAGAGAAGAACTTCTTTATAGATTTCGCATTCGCACAAACGTCATATAATTATAAAATGATTGCTTATGATTTGAATGCTTATTATGACACCTATGATAATAACAATGCATCCATTGATCATAAATTGAACAATTTTGTTTTAACGTTTGGGATTAAATTTTAATTAAATTCGATAAAATTTATTAAAAATATCTGGGACTGTTCTGTAGTTTATCTTCTGAACAGTCCTTTTTTGTTCTTCTTTTTAGTATAAAATTGTATATTTATAGATTTTACTCAATTATTGGTAAAATTCTTTGAGTATTAGTAGTTAAATATATATTTTCGTATCCTAAAAATAAGCAAATGAATATTTAAAATCATTTGTAAATGCAAAACTAAAATTATGAGCGCCAAAGATTTACAAAACTCTGATTATGTTCAAGATGGACATCAAGATGAAAATCCTGAATTGAATGAAAACATTAAAGAAAAAAAATCTAAAAAGAAAAACCTTAAAAAAGAGAATGCAGATTTGGTTGAAGAAGAAGAATTAGCTGAAAAGGGTAAAAAAGAAAAGACCGAAGAAGATTTGATTGAGAATGTGGAAGCTGAAATTGAGAATGTAGATGTTTCTAAAAATGAAAAAGAGGAAGCAACGACAGAAGAGTTTGAATTAGAGAGTTCTGAAACAAAAGTTAAGGAAGAACGAATTGAAATTGATTATACTAAATTAAGCAGAGAAAATTTAGTTAAGGAACTAAATGATATTATAGATAAAGATAGTATAAATGAAATTAGACAGACAGTTGAGGCAATAAAAGCAAGTTTTTATAAGAAGCAAAAAGCTTTAAATGAAAAACTTCGAAAGAAATTTTTAGCAGACGGTGGTGAAGTTGAAGATTTCACTCTTACTGAAGATCCAATTGAAATAGAATTAAAAGAATTATTTAAAAAGTATAGGAGATTTAAAGCTGATTATAATCGGCAGCTTGAGGGTGTTAAAGAATCTAACCTAAGTAAAAAATATCAAATAATTGAAGAACTTAAGGAATTGGTCAACAAAGACGAATCGATTGGTGAAACTTTTAGAGAATTTCGCGAACTTCAATCGCAGTGGAAAGAAACAGGACAGGTTCCTCAACCAAAATTAAAAGACCTTTGGAATACTTACCATCACCATGTTGAAAAATTTTATGATTTTGTAAATATTAATAAAGAACTTCGTGATTTAGATATAAAAAAGAACTTAGAAATAAAACTACAACTTTGTGAAAGGGCTGAAGCATTAATTAAAGATAATTCAGTAGTAAATGCTTTTAAAGCTTTACAAAAGTTACATAATCAATGGCGTGAAATAGGCCCAGTGCCTAATGACAAAAAAAACGAATTGTGGGAAAGATTTAAAGAAGCTACACGGTTAATAAATAAACAGCATCAGGATTATTTTAAGAATTTAAAAGATGAGCAAAAAAATAATCTTGATAAAAAAGATGATTTATGTGTTCAAGTAGAAGCAATAGTTGAAAAAAAATTAAATAATCATAAAGATTGGATAGAGCAAACAGCTGAAATTATTGAATTACAAAAGGTTTGGCGTACAATTGGTTTTGCACCAAAAAAAGATAATAATAGAATTTATGCGCGTTTTAGAAATGCCTGTGATAAGTTTTTTGGAATGAAACGAGAGTTTTATGCTCAAAATAAAGAATTACAAGATGTTAACTTAAATAAGAAAATTGTACTTTGCGAAAAAGCTGAGGAAATCAAGGATAGTACTGATTGGAAAAAAGCCACCAAGGATTTAATAAGTATACAAAAAGAGTGGAAAGAAGTTGGTCCGGTATCTAGAAAACAGTCGGATAAAATTTGGAAAAGATTTCGTGAAGCTTGTGATCATTTTTTTAATCGCAAATCAGAATATTATAATAATATAGAACAAGAGTTTGATGAAAATCTGAAATTAAAGCAAGAGATTATCGAAAAAGTGAAGAATTATCAGTTTACAACGGTAGTAAATGAAAATTATGAAGCTCTTAAGACATTTCAAGAAGAATTTTCGGGGGTTGGTTTTGTACCATATAAACTGAAAGATAAAATCCAGAATGAATTTAGAGAGGAATTAAATAAACAATTCGACAAATTAAAAGTTGACGATTCTGAGAAAAATTTATTAAAATTTCAAAATAGATTGGAAACTTTACAACATAAACCCAAATCATTAAATAAGATAAAGCACGAACGTGATAAGTTCTTCAATAAAATTAAAAAACTTGAAAGTAATATTTCATTGTGGGAAAACAATATTGGGTTTTTTACGGCAGGTTCAGATCAGGCAAAAGAAATGCTAAAAGAATATCAAGATAAAATTGATAGTGCTCGAAATGAGATTACTTTATTAGAAGAAAAAGTAAGAATGATTGACCGCACAGATTCAGAGTAAAAAATAAAAGTTTAACGATTAAAATAAAAAAATTGTCAAATACAAAATACATATTTGTTACAGGAGGTGTTACTTCTTCATTGGGAAAAGGGATTATATCAGCCTCATTAGCTAAATTAATTCAAGCGCGAGGTTACACTGTTACTATTCAAAAACTTGATCCGTATATTAATGTTGATCCAGGAACACTAAATCCATACGAACATGGAGAGTGCTATGTAACGGAAGATGGCGCAGAAACAGATCTTGATTTAGGTCATTACGAACGATTTATTAATCTGCCTACTTCTCAAGAGAATAATGTTACAACCGGAAGAATTTATCAAACAGTAATAAATAAAGAACGTCGTGGAGATTACTTAGGAAAAACAGTTCAGGTTATTCCTCATATTACTGATGAAATAAAAAGAAACATACAATTACTTGGCAAAAAACATAACTACGATGTTGTAATAACAGAAATCGGAGGAACAGTTGGTGATATTGAGTCTTTACCATATATTGAAGCAGTACGACAATTAAAATGGGAATTGGGAGTACATAATAGTTTATTTGTTCACCTTACATTAGTTCCTTATTTATCAGCTTCTGGCGAATTAAAAACAAAACCTACACAACATTCTGTAAAATTAATGTTAGAGAACGGTATTCAGCCTGATATTTTAGTTCTTAGAACAGAACATCCTTTAAATACTGATATAAAAAAGAAAGTTGCTTTATTTTGTAATGTTAACATAGAATCGGTTATCCAATCGATTGATGTTTCAACAATATATGAGGTTCCTCTTTTAATGAAAGAGGAAAGGCTTGATATAATTGCTTTACAGAAATTAAATTTACCAGAAAATGAAGAGCCTAAACTTAAAAAATGGAAAGAGTTTATAAATAATTTTAAAAATCCACAGAAAGAAATAACCGTTGGTTTAATTGGTAAATATATTGAGTTACCTGATTCATATAAATCTATTATTGAATCAATGGTGCATGCCGGAACAGTAAATAAGTGCAAAGTAATTATAAAAAGCATTCATTCTGAAAAGATAAAAGAAGATAATGTAGCTGTTATTCTAAAAGATGTTCAAGGAATAATTGTTGCACCCGGATTTGGTCAAAGAGGTATTGAAGGGAAAATTATTGCTGTTAAGCATGTTCGTGAAAATAATATTCCGTTTTTGGGTATATGTTTGGGTATGCAATGTGCGGTCATAGAATTTGGCAGAAATGTTCTTGGATTAAAAGATGCCGATTCTACAGAAATGAGTAGAATTACGACAAATCCGGTAATTGATTTAATGGAAGATCAAAAAGGTGTAACTGAAAAAGGTGGAACAATGAGATTGGGTTCTTACCCATGTAAAGTTGTAAAAGGAAGTAAAGTATTTGAGATATATAATGAAGAAAATATAAAAGAAAGACATAGACATCGTTACGAATTTAATAATCATTATATAGAAAAATTTGAGAATGCCGGGATGAAACCTGCTGGACTTAATCCTGATTCAGGATTAGTTGAGATTATGGAAATTTCTGAACACAGATGGTTTATTGGTGTTCAGTTTCATCCTGAATATAGAAGTACTGTAGTAAACCCACATCCTTTATTTGTAAATTTTGTAAAGGAAATTTGTAAGGATTAAAAAAAGATTAAATAAATCAAATAAGCACATTAATGTGTACAATAAATAGAAAACGATAAAATGGATAGGAATTCGATTATAGGAATTATTGTAATTGCAGGGATATTAATTGTTTGGACAACACTAAATAAACCATCAGAGGTAGAAATAGAGGCAGCTAAAGTTAAAAGAGACTCTATTGAATTAGTAAAACAACAGGAAATTATACAACAAAAAATTGAAGAAGCTGTGGCCCTTCAAAATCCTCAGATTGAAAATCCTGTTGAGAAAACTGCTCAAGAAAGCGATTTAAAAAACTTGTATGGTAGTTTTGCAGATGCAGGAACCGGATCACAAGAATATGTAACATTAGAAAATGACTTGCTAAAAATAAAAATTAGTAATAAAGGAGGTAGAGTTTATTCTGTTGAGTTAAAAGAATATAAAACTTACACTCAAAAACCTTTAGTTTTATTTGATGGCGATTCCACAGTATTTGGATTAAATTTCTTTTCGCAAAACAAAAGTATAATTACCAATGATTTGTTTTTTGTTCCAGTTGAGCAAAACTCACAATCGGTAAAAATGCGGCTTTATGCAGGTTCTGAAAAATATATTGAGTATGTGTATACATTAAATCCTGAAAGTTACATGGTTGATTTTGATATCAACTTTGTTGGCATGAATGAAATAGTTGCCAGTAATTTAAGTGTAATTGATTTGAAATTCTCAATGTATTCTCCACAACAAGAAAAAGGTGCTCAGAACGAGAATATGTATACAACAATGGGGTACAAATATTATCAGGATGAAGTAAAAACAATTACATCGAGAGGAAAAGATGACGGAGGTGAAGAATTGAATTCAAAATTAAAGTGGGTAGCATTCCAACAGCAATTCTTTTCAACCATTCTTGTTGCCGACAATTATTTTACAAATGCAGAGATAGGTTTTACAAGCCTTGAAGAAACCCCTGATAAGTATTTGAAATATTTTGAATCAATTATTGGGATTCCATTCGAATATTCTCCAAAATCCACTATTCCTTTATCATTTTATTTTGGGCCCAATCATTATACCACTTTAAAGAAACATGATCTTGATTTTGAACAAATCATTCCGCTGGGATGGACAATTTTTGGATGGGTAAACAGATTTGCTGTAATACCAGTATTTAATTATCTTGGGAAATTTATGTCGAATTATGGTTTAATAATATTGATATTAACAATACTAATTAAAATTGTGTTGTTTCCGTTAACATATAAATCATATTTATCGACAGCTAAAATGCGTGTTCTTAAACCGGAAATTGACGAAATTGGCAAGAAGTTTCCGAAAAAAGAAGATGCAATGAAGAAGCAACAAGCTACTATGGCTATGTACAAAAAAGTTGGTGTAAGTCCAATGGGAGGTTGTTTGCCAATGCTAATTCAGATGCCTATATTATTTGCGATGTTTAGATTCTTTCCTTCGTCGATTGAGTTAAGACAACAAGCTTTTCTTTGGGCAGATGATTTATCTTCTTACGATTCAATATTAAATTTACCATTTGAAATACCTTATTATGGTGATCACGTAAGTTTATTTACTATTTTAATGGCAATTGCTTTAGTCTTTTCATCAAGACTAAATACAGGTCAAATGAATGATACAAACCAGCAAATGCCAGGCATGAAATTCATGATGACTTATATGATGCCTCTTATGATGTTATTCTTTTTTAATAATTATGCAGCAGGTTTAAGTTACTATTATTTCCTATCGAATGTAATGACTCTTGGACAAACAATATTTATTAGACGATTTGTTGATGATGAAGCACTCTTAAAAAAATTACACGAAAATAAGAAAAAAGTAGTTAAAAAATCTAAATGGCAAGAACGACTGGAAGCAGCCGCCAAACAAAAAGGTTATAAAGCACCAAAAAAATAAAACAAAAGAGGGTGTCCAAATTGGACACCCTCCTTTTTCTAAAACTTCACTTTATTTAGTGCAAGTACATTTAACATCCAATCGGGTAAAGGTTTTCGAGGGTCTCTTTTTTTCATATTAAGATACCAACCATATTTCTTAAGAATCGGCACTTTATGAGTTTCTACAAATTCAATTAATGTTCCGTCTGGATCCTCAATATATGAAAAGTGACCAGCAGCCTCACCCATATCAAAACTATTATCTTTATTGTGCTTTACTGAGCTATCAATAGTAAATGGGAAACCCTTTGATTCACAATCTTGTTTTAAAGCTTCCATCCCACTTATATCAAAACACAAATGAATAAAACCTAAATCTCCCCAGAATCTATCTTTAAAAATCTTTTGTGGTTCACGATCGAATACCTGAATTAATTCTATATAACTTTCACCTAACAATTTGCTAAAACTACCTTCTCTTTTCTTACTCGATTTTAAAAGTACTCTCCTGAATTTTTTATCTCCACCAAGAATAGCAGAGAAATCACTACAAATTTCTTCTTTATCGTAAACTACCTCATTATAGCCTAGAATATCACTGTATACTTTACGAGCATTTTCAATATTTGTAACACCTATAATTGCACCTGCAATTGCGCCAGTTAGTTTGTTTGTTTTCTTAAACCAATTATTATCTTCAAAAACCTGAAAAATATTACCGTACGGGTCTTTTACAAAAAAATGAGAATCATATAATTCCCCTAAAATATTAAGTTCCCGTGATTTAAATTCATTATACGCTTTCTTAACATCAGGGCTTTTTATTTTTGCTATATTAATTCCCAAATCACCAAGTTTGATTTCAAAATCAGGTCCCACCGGAGTTCTACTTGTGTATTGCCATATTTCAAATCCGCCTCCACCAGAAATATTCATAGCTAAAGCAGCATGTCGTTGATGTGGTTTTCCTCCAGTATACGGCAACATTAATTCAGCAACGGTATCATCTTCGAAAATACGAATATCCATACCAAAATTCTCTTTGTACCATTTCCATGCCTCATAAACATTTGGCACTCCTATTCCTATTTGTTGTATTCCACTAATTAATTTATTCATTTCTGTTTATTTTATGTCGGCTTAATTGTTCGTGCTAATTTATAAAATAATTTGGGCAAAAATTTATGAATGTATACCATACATAATTCGCTCGCACCAATTAACACTTCTTTTTTGTCTTTTCTTATAGCATTTATATATTGCTTTGCACATTTTTCAACTGTTATTCCGGTATTCTGACCATCGTCCATTTTGCCATGTGCCACTCCATCTTTTGTAAGAGCATGCAAAGATATATCCGTTTTAATTCGACCAGGAAAAGCAATTAGTACTTTTATATTATCATTGTAAACCTCGGCTCTTAATGTCTCGAAAAAACCATGTAATGCATTTTTTGCTGCAGAGTAAGCAGACCTTAATGGGAATCCAAATTTACCCGATATACTACTAGTTACAGCAATATGACCACTGCCGTTTTTTATCATATACGGCAACACAGTTTTGGTTAATGCAACAGTACCAAAATAATCAATCTCCATTATTTTTCTGTCAACACTTAAAGGTGTTTCTACCACCAACGACCTCTGACTTATTCCAGCATTATTAACTAAAACATCTATTTTACCAAAAACATCTATCAAATTATCAGTTATTGACTGCATCTTTTCAATTTCTGTAACATCCAAAAATTGAATATAGCATTCAGAACCAATTGATTCACATGATAATTTTACCTTTTCTAACTCTAATTGCTGATTAGAAGAAATTATAAGCTTTGCTCCTTGTCGGGCAAACTCATAAACTAAGGCCTCTCCTATCCCAGAAGAGGCCCCTGTAATCCATACGACCTTATTTTTAAAATACATTTGTTTATAATTTAAGACTCAATCATAACAAAATTAAATGGAACAGATATCATATCAGAGAAATCTTCTCCAACTTCTTTCATATCTTCATCGCCATCAGCAAAAAACCAATATATTTTCAAATTTAAACCTTTATCATTCAGTTCCTTAATAATAACCAAAATATCAGATATGAACTTTGCAGAAGAGGAATTAAAATAATCAAGCTTAAAATTAAACTTAAAACACTTTTCGTTAAAAGTATCACCTTGATTCTTCTCTAATATCTTTTCAAAATGTTTTTTAATTTTATAGATTAAAGGGAAATAGAAATCTCGCACATTCTCCGGACGTGAAATACCTTGCATCTCAAACAAAAAATTATTAGTATCAAATACAACTTTTGGAGATTTATCTGTTGCTGGAATATTGAATCCTTTCATGTTATTAATCTATTGTTTTAAATTTAATTGCATCGCAAAATAAAAAAATTTATTGTCAATTTTCTCAAAATCAAATTTGATTTTTTGTCTGGTAGTTTTGGCCATTACTATTAAACCTAAGCCTGCGCCACCCTTTTTTGAAATCTCAGCATTTGCTAATGATTCTTTATATAAACTATTAATATCTTCTAACTCTAAATTATTTAGTTGATCAAGCCTGGGAATTAATTCATCTTTATTTTCATTCAACACTATATTTCCGGTGTGAATGATAAAATCACCCGCAATTCTTTCAATAATAAATCGGGGGGGATAATTTTTAATTAATTCATGATCTTTTTCATTTAAATCCGAATGTTTTAAAATATTATCAAGACATTCTACCGATAATGAATAAACTCTTTTTCTTAATAATTTTTCGTTCGATTTTTTAAATAAGTACATTCTTAATTGATGTAAAATATTATCAATAATAGCAAGATTCATAAATCCTTTATGATTGATAACAACATCGTAACTTTTCATAAATTTACAATAATGTAAATGAATATACAGAAAATCTTATTTATAATTCACTACCAACTGTTAAAAATACTGTTATTAATTAAAAAACAAAAAAATAGAACATTAAAATGTGTAAATAAAGGTATACAATTCCATATATGAGTTTTCTCTAAAAGCTAATAATTTAATAAATCATAGAATTTATTCGCACGTTAACATAAACTTAACATTGATTTAATCAAAACTTAAATACAAAGGTTTTATAAAAAGATTGATATTATATACTTTTACATCAAAATAAAAAACAAAATAGAAATGGAAAATTTTTACATTATTTTAATTGTAGTACTTTTTGCACTTGCGATTTCTGATTTAATAGTTGGAGTAAGTAATGATGCTGTAAACTTTCTAAACTCGGCAATTGGATCTAAAGTTGCACCTCGTTATATTATAATGATAATTGCAAGTGCGGGTATACTTATTGGGACAACCTTTTCAAGTGGTATGATGGAAGTTGCAAGAAAAGGAATCTTTCATCCTGATCAGTTCTACTTTTCTGAAATAATGATCATATTTTTAGCAGTAATGCTAACAGATGTGGTATTGCTTGATGTTTTTAATACATTGGGATTGCCAACATCAACAACTGTTTCAATTGTTTTTGAACTTTTAGGCGCCGCAGTTGCTGTCGCTTTAATAAAGATAAGAAGTTTAGGTCTTAGCATCGGAGATTTAAACGTTTATATTAACTCGGGTAAAGCACTTGCTATTATTTCTGGTATATTGCTATCGGTAGTAATTGCTTTTACGGTCGGTTCACTGGTAATGTACATTACGCGTTTGGTATTTTCATTTGATTATAAAAAAACATTTAAATATTTTGGAGCCATTTGGGGTGGAATTGCAATCACAGCAATTACTTACTTTATATTAATTAAAGGAGCTAAAGGCTCATCTTTTTTAAACGAGAATACAACAGATTGGATTAGCAATAATTCATCATTAATAATAGTTTATAGTTTAATTGGATGGACAATACTATTACAATTACTTTATTGGGTAGTTAAGCTTGATATTCTAAAAATGATTGTATTGGTTGGTACCTTTGCCCTTGCAATGGCTTTTGCAGGTAACGACCTTGTAAACTTTATAGGAGTTCCTTTAGCTGGATTAAAATCATTCCAAGCATTTATTGCAGATCCTGGTTCAGATCCCGATGGCTTTCTTATGGTAGCTTTAACAGGGAAAGCTAAAGCAAATACTTATTTATTATTAATTGCAGGATTGGTTATGGTTGTAACATTATGGTTTTCGAAAAAAGCCAGAAAAGTAACCGAAACTGAACTTAATTTAAGTAGACAAAGCTCAGGTAGTGAAAGGTTTAGCTCAAGTATACTATCTAGAACTATTGTAAGAACTGCAATGGATATAAGTAGTGTTTTTGGAAAGATTACACCTAAGGCTTTTCAAAAAGGTATTAATAAAAGATTTGATCCTAGTGAATATCAAAAAAGTATTAAGAATGTAAAAGATGCACCTTCATTTGATATGGTTAGAGCATCAGTAAACCTAACGGTTGCCAGTATATTAATATCACTCGCGACTTCTATGAAACTGCCTTTATCAACGACTTATGTAACATTTATGGTTGCAATGGGAACTTCTTTAGCAGATAAAGCTTGGGGAAGAGATAGTGCTGTTTATAGAATATCCGGAGTTGTAACAGTTATTGGAGGTTGGTTTATGACAGCAATAACAGCTTTCACAGTTGCATTTATTATAGCCTTTTTTATTAGTTGGGGTGGTGTAATTGCTATTATCATATTTGTATTCTTAGCTTTTTTTGTAGTACTACGAACTCACATATTTTTTAACAAAAAAGCAGAAAAAGAAAAATCAGAAAAGAAATTAGATGATGAAGAAATACAGGCGGATAATATAATAGAACAATGTTCACTTGAAGTGCAAAACATGCTTAAATCTGTTGTAAGTGTTTTTAGTGAAACCGTTGTGGGTTTAACACATGAAGATCGCAAATTACTTAAAAATGTTTGCAAAGAAGTCGACAAACTTAACATAGATGC
>JAQIBH010000006.1 GCA_027859205.1 Bacteroidales bacterium
TAAAGAATTAAAAAATTCAATGTATAAATAGTACTTCCAAAAAATTATTGATTAATTAAATTTTGGTAATATTTTATTATTAGTTATAAAGAGGGTGTCCAAAAAGTCAAAAAGTTGTCAATACTTCGACAAGCTCAGCATGACAACTTTCTGTTAATCAGCTTGTCACACTGAGCTTGTCGAAGTGTTTTTACTTTAAGACTAGCTTTTTGGACAGCCTCTTTATATATTTACCAATCAAACAGCAGTAATTTGAAATAATACTTCATTTCTGATTATTCCGATTTAAAGATCAATAATTCCTTAATTGCCTATATATAAATATTTTATAATAATATATTGACTTTGTTTGAACAATTGTGGAACTTTAATGTTCTTATAGTAAGAATCATTCTTAACAAAGAAAGTTTATTCAATGAATTTTGAAAAAATAAGTGATATTATAAAGAATAAAGGATTAAAAATTACTCCTCAAAGATTAGCGGTTTTAAAGGCTGTAATCGATCTCGGAAATCACCCAACTGCTGATAACATCATCGAAATTATTAAAAAAAGTCAACCTAATATAGCAATTGGAACGGTTTATAAAATACTGGAAACATATGTTGAAAATGGGATTGTAAAGAAGGTTAAAACGGATAATGATATAATGAGATATGATGCTATATTAGATAAACATCACCATTTATATTGTTTAGAGTCGGACAGAATAGAAGATTATTATGATGATGAATTAAATGATATTCTTGAAAAATATTTTAAGAAAAAGAATATAAACGATTTTACAATTAAAGATATCAAATTACAAATTATAGGAAATTTTATAAATTAATATTAATCAAAAATAAAATCAAAATGGAAGAAAAATTAGAGAAAGAAGAAGTAATTTCAATGCCACGTATAGGCGATCCTGCACCTGAATTTAAAGCGGTTACAACTCAAGGAGAAATTAACTTTCCGTCAGATTACAATGGAAAATGGGCTATATTGTTTAGTCATCCTGCAGATTTTACTCCAGTTTGCACATCTGAGTTTATGACTTTTGCAAGTTTAGAAAAGAAGTTTAATGAGGCAAATTGTGATCTTATAGGTTTATCAATTGATGGATTATATAGTCATATAGCATGGTTACGAACTATTAAAGAAAAAATAGAATATAAGGGCATGAAGGATATCGAAGTTAAATTTCCTTTAATCGAAGATATCAAAATGGATGTAGCTAAAAAGTACGGTATGATTCAACCTGGAGAAAGCAATACCAAAGCTGTACGTGCGGTATTTTTTGTTGATCCAAAAGGAATGATACGTGCTATTATATATTATCCTTTAAGTTTAGGACGTAATTTCGATGAGCTTTACAGAGCGCTTATAGCAATGCAAGCAGCTGATGAATTTGGTGTTGCTACACCTGCAGATTGGCGTCCGGGTGATGATGTAATAATTTCCCCAGCAGGATCATGTGGGTCTGCGCAGGAAAGAATGGAAAGAAAAGATTTGGATTGTCAAGACTGGTTCTTCTGCACAAAGAAGTTAGATAAAGATGAAGTACTAAAGAAAGTACTAAAAAAATAGACTTTTAAGGAATTTTTTTCTGAAAATGGGAGTGTTTAATATTAACACTCCCATTTTTATTTTTAATACTTTATTATTTTAATATTTTTTTATAAATTTACTCTCCTTGTTTATTACGAATCAGTTAGTTTATGAAAAATTTAAATTTTATATCAATTCTATTGGTGCTATTTACAGCAATTTCCTGTAAGTATAATTCTAACAATGAGAAAAAATCAATTGAAAAATATTGGGAAACGTTAGATTCAAGTGGGTTTTCTGTCTATTTGGGCAATACAATTGAAAAACAAAAAGTATTTACAAAATATATCACTGCAGATATTGAAACAGATGAAGTTTTAAGTGAACCAGGAATAGATGCAGCAGATGATCCTGCAATATGGATAAACAAAGAAAATCCAGAAAAAAGTTTAATTCTGGGAACAAATAAAAAAGGTGGTATTCATGTGTACGACATGAGTGGTAAAGAATTACAATATATAGAGTCGGGTTGTATAAATAATATTGATCTTAGAGATGATTTTATTTATAATGGACAAAACGTGGTTATTGTGGCTGGTAGTCATTGTACGCAGAATTCTATTTCTCTATTCTACATAGATAAAAGTACAAATTTACTTTCAGATTCAATATTAAATATAAAATCCTCAGTGGAATTAATTTATGGATTATGTATGTATAAAAGCGATATTACTAATAAATATTATGTGTTTGTAAACGGAGAAATGGGTGAAGTAGAGCAGTGGGAGTTGAGTTCAAATAATAATAAATTAAAAGCAGATTTGGTTCGCGATTTTAAAGTAAGCAGTAGACCTGAAGGAATGGTTGCTGATGATAAAGACGCGATTTTATACATTGGAGTAGAAGAAGAAGGTATACTTAAGGTAAATGCAGAACCGGAATATGAATTTAGTACTAATTGGGTAGCAGGTAGTAATCCAACAGACAGATCTTTGGTATCTTCTGATATTGAAGGACTTGCCATATATAAAAATGACAATGTATCTTATCTTATTGCTTCAAGTCAAGGGAATTTTTCTTATGCAATTTTCGAAATTGGAGAACCCGATAAATATTTATTCAGTTTCATTATTAAGGATGGCAAACTTGATGGTGTAGAAGAAACAGATGGACTTGAAGTTGTGAACTTTCCAATTAACGATAATTTTCCAAAAGGTATGCTTGTAGTACAGGACGGATACAACTTTAGTAACGATACTTTAAAAAACCAGAATTTTAAATATATTTCTTGGGAAAAAATTGAATCATTAATACATAATCAATAATTATATTTATTTTATAATTTGATTTAATTCTATTTTTAGCTATTTTACAGCACATAGTGAAAGCGAATATGATAGAACTTGGTCAAATAATAATTATTCTTTTCGGATTTATTTGGGTTGT
>JAQIBH010000028.1 GCA_027859205.1 Bacteroidales bacterium
AAACGGTGGATTAAGTGGCAAACCTTTAACAAATCGCTCAACAGAGATTATACGTTATATAACTAATAAATCAAATGGTACTATTCCAATTATTGGAGTTGGTGGAATAATGACAGTCGAAGATGCCCTTGAGAAGCTTAATGCAGGAGCCAGCTTGATTCAATTGTATACCGGTTTTATTTACGAAGGTCCGGCATTTGTAAAAAAGATAAATAGAGCATTATTAAGAAGTAAATAATCTAAGAAACTAAAATAAAAAAGGAGAAACTTTAGCAGTTTCTCCTTTTTTGTGACCCAACAGGGGCTCGAACCCTGGACCCCATCCTTAAAAGGGATGTGCTCTACCAGCTGAGCTATTGAGTCAATCATTTTTGCGACTGCAAATGTAATATCTTATCTTTAAATTCCAAACTATTTTTGAAAAAATATTGAAATAATATTTACTTAAATTATTTTTTACAATGAACGCCGTAATTAACTATAAATAAGATTGTTATAAATACAAAAGAGAAGCTGCAATTAGCTTCTCTTTTTTGTGACCCAACAGGGGCTCGAACCCTGGACCCCATCCTTAAAAGGGATGTGCTCTACCAGCTGAGCTATTGAGTCAATCGGAATGCAAAATTAAAACCTTTTTTTATAAATCAAAAGATTTCAAAAAAAAATATACCAATAAAATTCAAATACACTGATTAATAGTTACTTTAATTTACTCGAATCAAAATTTTACAAATACAGCCCTAGGTTTAAACAAAAAAGGAGAAAAAACATATCGTTCAAAAAGAAATTCTCAGTATTATTGCAATGTTTTAAGCCTTTTTGAAATAAAAAGGTATTATTAAATATGCTAAGAGCAAAGTTTATCATAAAATAAATAAAATGTATACTGCTGAAACAAAAATAAGAGTTCGTTACGGAGAAACCGATAAAATGGGATATGTGTATTATGGAATCTATCCATTATATTACGAAGTTGGACGTACCGAATTGATGCGCCAATTCGATTTTTCTTACAAAAAAATCGAGGAAATGGGAATAATTTTACCTGTGAAATCTCTTGATGTTAAATATCATAAAGCTGCTATATATGATGATCTATTAACAATAAAAACTACAATTAAGGAATTACCAGGTGTTAGAATAACATTCTTTTATGAAGTTTTAAATGAAAAAAATGAATTGCTCAATGAAGGAACTACTATGCTTATATTTGTTGATGAAAAGACCAGGAGACCTAGAAAAGCACCTAATGAGCTTATATCTCAGCTGGAACCTTATTTTAAGTAAAAAATAACAAATTACAGAATAGGTTGTCCAAAAAGGACTTGAGGCATACATATTTTTGCTTCGCAAGAGAGAAGTTCGACAGGCTCAATATGACAAGTTACTATATCTCAGCTTGTCACACTGAGCCTGTCGAAGTGTTTTTACAATTTTAACTACTTCTTGGACACTCCCTTTTTTTATTTTAATTCCCGAATAATTTCATTTTTTTTCAAATCCTTGTAATGATTAATAAAGATGTTCGTCTTGTTATTGAATGAGCTCATAAAACGATTAAATCAAATTAATAATTAAAAAAAAGAATTATGAAAAAGATAATAGCAATAGTAGTTTTGGCCGCATTTCCGATAATTTTAAATGCACAAGATTTTGTAGATAATTTAATTAATAAATACCAGGGTAAAAATGGTTTTACAACTGTAGTCATAAACAGCGCTCTTTTTGACATCGTTGCCGCAATTGATGATGATGAAGATCTTCAAAAAATGAAAGGCATGATCGATAATATTAGAATTATTGCAATGGAAGATAACTTTCATGGTCCTGATATTAACTTTTTTGATGAAATGAAATCGCAAGTTAACACAAAATCCTATGTTGAATTAATGACCGTAAAAGAACATGATAATGATGTTGTATTTTATGTTAAATATGCAGATAAGGATATTGAAGAGCTGTTACTAGTTGCAGGAGGGCATGACGATAATGCTGTAATTAGTATCAAAGGTAAAATAAATTTAAAGAAGTTAGCATCACTTTCAAACTCTGTTCATATTTCAGGATTTGAATATTTAGATGAATTAGAAAATCATTAAGAAAGGGAGAAAAAGAACTCCCTTTCTCGAAATTAATTTGTAATTTTCAAAGTCTTGAATTCTAATTAAATGACTGCTGAAGTTTTTAAAGAAAATATTTTACCAATGAACCGTAAACTGCTGGGTTTTGCAAACAGATTTATGCAGGATATAGACGATTCAAAGGATATAGTGCAAGATATATATATTAAATTATGGAATATGCGCAATGATCTTGGTAAATATAACAGTATTGAAGCTTTAGCAATGAAAATGACCAGAAACCTATGTTTAGATAAAATTAAGCTTAAAAAAACTGTTACCTTAAATGGTATTGTTAAAGAAGAAGTGTCAGATGATGTTTTAGTAAATGAGCAACAAACAGAAATTAAAATTGCTGCTCAAAGAGCAAAAAACGCGATTAAAAAATTAGATGAGCCACAAAAAACAATAATGCAATTACGTGATATAGAAGGATATGATTACGAAGAAATAGCACAAATACTTAATATGAATATAAATACTATTCGTGTTAGTTTATCAAGAGCAAGGAAAAAAGTAAGAGAATTTTTGTTAAATAAATATTATAATCATGGATCAGAAAAAAGTAAGAGCTCTGTTAGAGAAATTTTATAATGGAGAAACTACACTAAACGAAGAAAAGATCCTTCGCGAGTATTTTAGTAATGAGCTTATTGATAGCAAGTTTGTTGCTGACAAAGATGTTTTTTTGTATCAAGTTCAGGAAAATGAAAATCTTAAAAGCATTCCGGATATGTCAAATGAAATCTGGAATAACTTAAACAATAATAAAGATCATAAGATAAAGACTAATAATAATTTAACTTACTTTTATTTAAGAATTGCTGCAAGCATTATTATTTTGATAGGTTCTTTCTTTTTGCTTAAAAATCAGGTATTTAACAAACAACAAAATATACAATTTACCGATTCATACGATAATCCTGAAATAGCCTATCAACAAGCTAAAGAAGCTCTATTATATGTTTCTGCTGTTTTAAATACAGGTGCAGAGCATCTAGAACCGATTGCAAAATTAGATATTGGAACTCAAAATCTAAATAAATTGTCATATATAGATAAGGGTTTAAAAGAATTAGACCCAATAAACAAATATAATATAGCAGATAAATATTTTAAGCAATAAAACATGAAACAGCCGAGTATTTTGTATTAATTTGTAGTGATATGGAAGTTAGGCACAAATTTTAAACATATGAAAAAAGTAATTTTAGTTCTATTCGTATTTCTTTTTCCAGTAATCTTAATGGCTCAAAACTCGCCAATTGATGAGCTTTTTGAAAAATACAGCGGACAAGAAGGTTTTACATCGGTTTATATAACAAGCTACATGTTTAGCATGTTTTCCGATTTAGAAACAGATGATCCAGAATTTGATAAATTAATTAAAAATCTAAAAGGGATAAAAATTTTAGCTACGGATGATGCATACAATGGAAGTGCAAACTTTTATAAGGAAATCATTGATAAAATCCCAATGGATCAATACAAGGAGTTAATGGTTATTAAAGAGAAAGATCAAGATGTAAAATTTCTTGTTAACGAAAAAGATGGCATAATAACTGAACTTTTGCTGATTGCAGGTGGGAAAAGTGATAATGCACTTATTAGTATTCAAGGAAATATTGATTTAAAGAATATTTCTAAATTATCTAAATCTATGAATATTAGCGGATTAGAACATCTTGAAGAAATCGATAAAAATTAATTTTATGAAGAAAATTGCTTTATTAACCTTATTTATAACATTAACAATACAATATTCATGTATTACTGATAAAAACAAATACAAGGAAAGCGATATTTTTGAAGAATATGAGGCAGAAAATGGTTTTACAATTCTGCAACTTCCTCCGATTTTGTTTAGGTTGGTTTTATCCGTTTCAGATGATTCAGATTTTAATTCAGAGGAACTACTGGATAAAATTGATGTTATAAAATTTATGTTTTTTGAGGAAAGGGAGAAGTCCCGGGCAATTAGCGAATTGAAAAGTTCCATGAATCAGAAAATAACAGCTTCTAATTATATCTTATTAACAAGGATTGCTCAAAAAGAAAGTGATATCTCGATTTATGTAATTGAAAAAGAGAAAGTTGTATATGAAGTTTTAATTACCATTGTTTCTGATAATGAATATATAAGCTTAAATTTAGTTGGTAATTTAACTCAAGATGAAATAATGGAAGTTTATAAATCAATTGATATGCAAAATATTCAGTATTATAAAAATTAAAAAATAATAATTAAAATATATCGTAGAGCGGGAGAGACATTCCGCTCTTTTTTTGTTTTGGCACGAAACTTGGATTAGCACAACAAGTAACAAAATAATTATCGACGCGTATATAATTTTGTATTAAAAAGTATGTTGAACGAAACCTTTTTGCAATTGTTTACATCTTATAAAAGACAAACGTTAAAAAATTACTAACTAAAACAATAAATTATGCTAAACATGAAAAAATTAATGGCAATGATGCTTATGATGGCATCAGTATTTTTCTTCTCTTGTTCTGACGATGAACCTGATAAATTATCAAAAGAAGAAACAAAAACTGAAATTACACAATTAAGCACCGATCTTGCTGATAAAATTGCTGAGATGACTGAATCAGACGGTATGGTTACGATGGAAGCTTTAAACACTATGCCAGATCCATTTGAAACTACTACAAAATCTGATGAGAGGTATATGGTATTAGAAAATGTACAGAAATATTTACTACCATATAATTATGTTAAAAAAGATAAAGAAAAATCTGCTTTTGAAGATGATCCTTTTATTTTTGATGGTCATACTGGTACATATGAGTGGATAGATTCCTTAGAAAGATGGAAGATTGACCCAACAACCCCTACTGATAAAATAATTATTATTTTCCCAGCCGACACCAATAACATGGATAATAATAATGCTACTTTAACAATGCATAATTACGATGATATTGAAATCGAAGGTGAATTGTATCCAACTGATATTGATGTTGATTTGTATATAAGCGACATTAAAGTTGTTGATATTGATTTAGTTGTTGTTTGGTTTGAAAGTGGAGAATACATAGGAGAGCCAACATCTTTGGATGTTAGTGTCTATTTAATTCCATTTGAGTTTACAGGAAATTTCGTTCATACAAGTACTGTTGCAGACATTAATTTTGCAATTCTTTACGATGGTGCACAATTTTTCTCTGCAGGTGTAGGTGCTAACTGGACAAATGCTGGAGATTCAATTCCTTCAAATATTAATGGTTATGTACAATTTTTTGAGGTTAAGTTTCAAGCAGATATAGATGTTGTGAAGCTAATAATTGTTATAAATGATATGGAAAATTATAGTTCTGAAGATGAATTCTTAAGCGCTATTAATAATGAAATTGATGCTTATGTAACGGTTAGTGGTACTTGGGCAGCTGATATTGAACTTGGCTTAGATGTGCAAGATGGATTAGACATATTATTTGTTTATGCAGATGGAACTTCAGAATCGGCAATTCCATATTTCGAAGATCTTGCTTTAGAATTAGAAGATTTCTTTGGAGAATTAGAAGACTACTATTCTGAATGGTAGTAATTTTCGAAAACAAAAATATTAGAAGAGGGTGTCCAAGAATGGCATCCTCTTTTTTTATAATTAGTTTAGATTATGTTTTTTTTAAGTTAAAACTTAAGGAATAAATTTTCAGTCCAAAAAGCCTTAAAAACAAGTCTATTA
>JAQIBH010000050.1 GCA_027859205.1 Bacteroidales bacterium
ATTTTTCATTTTTATTAAATCCAAAAAAATCATTGCAAAACGATTTGAAAAACTAATGTTTGATCTAAGCCATTTCTTAAAAACGGATAAATCAGTGCTAGTTTTTCAGTAGACCCTAATTAGTCAAAGCCAATTAGATCGATCAAAAAAAGAAGAAAAGTTTGTTTTGTTAACAGCGGAGCAAGTCCGAAAAGATTTTGCAATGTTTGGTATGGAAGTGCAATTTTCCGGCAATATAAATTTTGCATACCAAGAATTGTTTGATCAGTTAATGCTGTATATTGATAAATTATTAAGTGAGGATTCTGGAAAATTAATGTCTTTACTCTACCAGATTGATTTAAGTGAAAAAGAGCTTTCTAAAAAAGACCCAAATATGCAATTCGAAACGATTCCTGAAATTATAACGCATAAAATACTTGAACGAGAACTTAAAAAAGTTTTATTGCGAACTTATTTTAAAGAAAAGGGGCAAGATTAGAGTTTATTTATTTGCTTAATAAATATCCTCCATTTTCTCCTCCCTCTGGACCAAGCTCTATTAAACAATCGGCAATTTTCATAAACCAAGGATGATGCTCGATAATATATAAAGCATGCCCTTGATCTCTTAATTTAAATAATACTTGTAGTAGTTTTTCTATATCATAAAAATGCAATCCAGTTGTTGGTTCATCTAATAAATACAGACATTCCTGCCTTGCCGGCAGGCAGGCTTCCTTCGACTTTTTTAATAATTCTTTTGCAAGTTTTAATCGTTGTGCTTCTCCTCCGGAAAGAGTTGTGGCAGATTGACCTAATTTTAAATGCCCTAAACCTAAATCACAAAGCAATTCAATTGCAAATTTCAATTTTACTTCTGATTTAAAAACTTCGAAAGCCTTATTAATATTTAATTCTAAGATTTCTGATATCGAATAATTATTCCATTTTACCCTTAAAGTCTCATTTTTAAATCGCTTACCATCACAATCTGAACATGTAACCCAAACATCAGACAAAAAATCCATTGATATTTTTATTTGCCCTTGTCCTTTGCAAGTTTCACATCGTCCGCCCTTTGTATTATATGAGAAATATGATTTCCTAAATTTATTTTTTATTGCAATTTCTGTATCAGCAAATAAATTCCGAATTTGATCATATAAATTAAGAAAAGTTACTGGTGTGCTTAAAGGATTTTTTCCTATTGAGGATTGATCCATCTTTATTATGGAGCTAAAATACTCAAGTCCTTTTATTGATTTACAATTTATTGATTTTCCTGCAACAGCTGATTGTGCTATTACATCGAATAACAGACTTGATTTCCCACTACCAGAAACGCCAGAAAATACAGTAATACCATTTATTGGAAGCTTAACATCAATGTTTTTAAGATTATTTGCTGATGCAGATTTAATTTCTATACCAAAATTTAATTCTAACTTATTCTTTGGGAAATTAAAATTGTAATCTTTTTGAAGATATTTTGAAGTAAGTGATTCCTTGTTTTTAAAGAACTCATTTATTTCTCCTTTGGCAATAATTTCACCACCTTCATCGCCTGCTCCTTGCCCTAGTTCTAGAATGTAATCGGCAGCTTTTATTACATCTTCGTCATGTTCAACAACAACAACAGTGTTTCTTTCTGAAAGTTGTTTAATTAATTCAATAAGATGTTGAGTATCTTTTGCATGCAAGCCGACTGTGGGCTCGTCCAGAACATATGTTATTCCAACTAATTCGCCTCCTAACTGCGAAACCAACCTCAATCTGCGACCTTCACCACCCGATAGAGTCATAGTGCTTCGGCTTATAGATAAATATCCTAAACCGATTTTTATCATTGCATTTAACTTTTTAATACACGATTTGATAATTGAGGAGGCTATTTCAAAATCATTTTCAGATAGTTGCTTGTTTAAATTCTTGAAATATTCGATTGTTTCGACTGCTTCTAATTTAGATAATTCAGCAATGTTTTTGTTTGCTATTTTATATTGTAATGTTTTTTGATTTAAACGTGTTCCAGAACAATGATTGCATTTAACTTCTTTCATTAATCCTGCCACATCATCACCACCCTGTTTATCGTGTTTTCTTTGATACTCATCATCTATGTAGTTTGCAAAGCCTAACCATTGTCCTTGAAACTGATGTGATCCTTCTCTGTTTTTGCGTTTATATTTCCAGTCTATTTCATATTCTATTTCTCCCGTTCCAAAGAGCACAATTTTTTTTGCTTTTTCATTTAAATCGTTCCAAGGCACATTAAAATTTATATTTTGAATTTTACCAACTTCTTGAATAGTTGATATATACTGACCATAAGGATCGCCATAAAACTCACCTATTTTAGAGCCTTTCATAGCGCCATCTACTAAGGTTAAATTAGGATTTGTAATTAATTTGTTAGGATCGCAAGTAAGTTTAAATCCTAAACCATTGCATTTACTACAAGCACCTGCTTGATGATTAAAAGAAAAATGACTTGATAATACTGTACTTGGATTTCCGCTTTTATCTTTTGAAATCCTGGAGTATAGAAGCCTGTACAGATCATAAAGGCCTGTGATAGTGCCTCCTGTTGCTCTGGGACTTTTTGCCACGGATTTATTATTTATGGCTATTGTAGGTGTTAATCCTTTACTTTCTAAAATGTTTGGCCGTGATTTTTGTTGTATTAAACTGCGGGCATAAGTTGAAAAACTTTCGGTGTATCGAAATTGTCCTTCGGCAAATAGTGTATCAAATGCTAAAGAAGATTTTCCGCTACCACTTACTCCTGTTATCACAGTTAACTTATTTCTGGGAATATCTACATCAATATTTTTTAAATTATGTGTTTTAACACCCTTTAAACTAATTGGAGCATCTATTACTTTTTGTAAATCAATTTTTTCTTTTGATTTTTCGATGGTTTTTTTTCCACTAAGTGCTTTTGAGGTGTGCGAGTTTTTGCAATCTAATAATTCATTATATGATCCGGAAAAAATTATTTCGCCACCATTATTTCCACCTTCTGGACCTAAATCAATTATATGATCGGCATTTTTTATAATTCCAAAATCGTGTTCAATTACAACTACAGTATGTTTTTTTTTGGTAAGATTTTTTAATGCTTCAAGAAGAATTGAAACATCGTAAGGATGTAATCCAGTTGTAGGCTCATCAAAAATATAAAGGGTGTGATTTTTTGTTGCTTTGACTAATTCTGCTGAGAGTTTCAGTCTTTGCGCTTCACCACCAGACAATGTAGTTGATGATTGCCCTAAAGATAGATATCCCAGACCAAGATTTTTTAGTACTTCAAGATAATGATGGATTTTTGGCTCGTTCGAAAAAAAATCGCAAGCATCCGAAATTTCCATCTCTAGAATCTCCGAAATATTTTTGTCTAGATATTTAACGGTTAAAGTTTCATCATCGTATCTTTTGCCTTCACATGTTTCGCAAACTGTCTCAACATTGGCTAAAAAGTGCATTCCTGTTTGAATATATCCAGCACCTTCACAAATTTCGCATCGTCCACCTTTGGTGTTAAAAGAAAAATGTCCTTGATTCCAATTATTCTTTTTCGAGTCGTGTAAATTAGCAAAAAGCATTCTAATTTGATCGAATAATTTGGTGTACGTTGCAGGATTACTTCTTGGTGTACGACCAATAGGTGTTTGATTTATTTCAATTATTTTTTGAATTTCTGTATCAGAAAGAATCTCAGAACAATTGATTTCTTGATTTAAATTTCCATTCAGTTTTGCTTGGTAAAACTTACCTAATATATCAAAAACCAAAGTTGATTTACCTGCGCCAGAAACACCAGTTACAACATTTAACGAATGTAATCTGAATTGAACATCGATATTTTTTAAATTGTATAAACTTGCACCTTTAATTTTTAACCATTTATTTTTTTGATAATTTTTTAATTCAGAATTTGTATTGTCTTCAAATAAATATTTTAATGTCTCACTGTCTTTATTTATAAAATTTTTGATATTCAAAATATCCTTATTGAAAAGAATCTTTCCTCCATTTTTTCCGGCATACGGGCCAATATCAATTATCCGATCAGCATTTAACATCGTTTCCTTATCATGCTCAACAACTAAAACTGTATTTCCCTGATTGCGCAATTCCTTCATTACATTAATCATTCTATTGTTATCTCTCGGATGCAATCCAATAGACGGTTCGTCAAGAATGTAAAGAATTCCACGTAAGCCATTGCCAAGTTGTGTTGCCAGTCGTATCCGTTGTGCCTCTCCACCGGATAATGTTGTCGATTCGCGCATTAAGCTGAGGTATCCCAAGCCTAAGTTTTCAAGAATAAGGCATCGTTCAATAATTTTCTCTATTATTGGTTCAGCAACAGATCTCTGATTATTATCAAAACTAAAATCTTGAAAAACTTCTTTTAATTTTGATATGGATAATTCAGCAAGATCAATAATGTTTTTACCTTTTATAGTAATTGAAAGCGATTCTTTATTTAATCTTGTGCCATCGCAATTAGTACATTTCACGGTTTTTGCAAAACGCAAAATGTTTGGATTTCTGTCAATACGAAGAATATTTTCCATTATTGGCAAAATTCCTTTATAAAATCCTTCTTCGCGAGGCTTGGCGGTTATCCCACTCCATTTCATTCGCGATTCTAATGTGTGCTTACCAAAAGGAATCTTTATTTTATTGCTTCCATATAAAATGATGTATTTTTGCTCGTCAGTTAAATCCTTCCATTTAATATCAACATTAAACCCTTCCGATTGACAAACCTGATCCATAACATCTATTGTAACCTGCGAGTATATTGTATAACCCGATGGAGTAGTTATTTTTAAAGCTCCTTCGCGCAAACTTTTGTTAGCGTCTTTTATTAAAAGTTTAGGATCAATTTGATCTTCTACTCCTAATCCTTTACAGTAAGAACAATATCCTTCGGGGCTATTAAAAGAGAAAAGACTTCGAGTTAATTTTAATTCTGTACTCGGATTTGGTTTTTGCCCCGTTCGAGCAAAAAGTAATCTTAGGTAATCGTAAAGTTCGCTTATTATTCCAACAGTCGACCGTGGGTTTCGACTTACTGTTTTTTGATCGACAGAGATAGAAGGCATTAATCCTTCAATATGTTCAACCTCGGGGCGGGACATTTTTCCTAAAAACTGACGAGCGTAGGATGAAAAAGACTCGAAATATCTTCTTTGACTTTCCTTGCAAATAATATCATAAACTAATGAAGATTTTCCTGATCCGGAAACACCTGTAAAACAAGTAATTTGATGATGAGGAATTTTTAAACTAACATTTTTTAAGTTATGTTTCGTTCCTTTTTCAAGAGTTATAAAGTCCTGTCCTACGTTTTTCATTTTTCTCTTTTTGAAATACAAATATAGAGAAATAGAGAATTTTATTAAGTTTAAATTATGTGTAAATTCTAATTGAAATTATATCAAAAATGAAAGAGGACTATTAAATATTTTTTAAGTCCTCTTTCATTTTATCTATTTAAAAACCCAACGATTTATAAGCATTAGTTTATTCAAAATATTCAAAAGCTTCTATGATATCCAGATATACTCCATCGAAACCGGCATCAATAATTTTATCAAGATAAGAAGTTTCACTACCTAAAATAATAGCTTTCCAATCCGTATTCCAATATTCAACTTTGTAATTTCCTTCCCATTCGGGATTTTCTGCCTTGAGCCATGTTGGAGTACCCACAGCCCATGATTCATTCCAATAATAACGGTAATCTTCTGCTTCTCCAATACTCATGTAAGAAACAATCAGGCGGGTTCCGCCGTTTGCTTTTTGTTTTAATTGTTCAATTTCAGAAGCATTAAATTCCTCATTGTCACCAAAGAAAAAATCCATGATCAACAGATCGTAGTTTGTTGCTTTAATTGCATTTACAAATTCTGTTTTTGAGGCGTAATTGCTTGGATTAATCAGATACAAGAAATTTTGCACATCATGAATATCTGAAATAATTTCACTATTTTCATTGTAAACAGATAATGGATAATCCGGGATTTGACTCAATTCCCTGTCATCAGCAGCAAAAGAAATATAATCTTTTGCATTATTTTTTGAATATGAATCATCCATTTTTGAATGTGTATAGCAATAGTCAGTAACCAGAATAACATTTCCTGCAGATTTAGATATATCTAACAAAGATGTAAGATATTCATTATCTTCTTCTCCGGTAATAACATCGTCATCAACGTAACCATAAAATAAATCTTCCTGTCCACATGCATCTATGGCATTGTTATAATTTGCATCCGGAGATCCGTCTGTATCACCATTATCAGAGACTAACTCATGTTCATTTTGAGGTATAATTGCAAAATTTGGATTTTTAGCTTTTGCGTATTGACTAATTTCAGTTACAAAATCACGCATTTCCTGCTTAAAATCAAGATCAGGATAAAGATTTTCGTCTTCTTCATCATCACTGCATGAGATAAAGATTGACAGAATCAACGAAATAAAAAGTAATTTTTTCATAGTAATTTGGTGTTGATTAATATTAAATATTGAGTTTAATTTTTTCACATCTTTTTTTATGTGCTTTATTAGTAAGCTTTTACAGAGTAGGTAGTGCCATTAGAATTTTTAAAACTACCACCAATCATATATTGATTATCGTCTCTGTCAGCCATAACGAGATTGGTAATCTTATCTTCAATTGTGTAACTTTCTGTTTCTGATTTAATACTTATTTCTGAGGTACTTCTTATATCTATTATAAGGTGATATCCGGATGAACTATAATCGGTAAAGCTATAGCTTATAGTACCTGACTCAATTGTAGTCCTGTTTTGATAAGTATAATTGTTAAAACTGACCGTAAATTTTTTAATATACTCGTAAGTATATGCTCCTGAGAATATTGGGCCGGAATAAGCACTCCCGTTAACAGTATATGTTCCATCCGGCGAATAATTTGTATATGTGTATCCATAATCAAGATCATCTCTTATATCCTCCAATATATTGTTCAGGTCAATAGCTACAAGACGCGCATCTTCTTCATTTCGAATTACACCGTTGGTTTCAATTTTAATTTCCTCTTCTTTTTCGCATGATAGTAATAATGCAAAAATAGTAAACAGTAATAGCACTTTACATGAAATGTTTCTTTTAGTTTTCATAGTGGTAATATTTTAGTTAGTAAAAGTTGATGACTTATTATTATAAATTTAAGAAGTTAAATCGCAAGTTTTTAGGCATATTAATAAACGCTTACAATTAATTAAGGAACGTATGAGATAAATTAAATAACGTTTTAATTACAATCGCAATTTATTTTGCTAATTTCAATCATAGCAGTTTTGCCATCTTTTCTCAATATCCTGTCTAATGTATTAATTGAATATTCTGGCCAAAAACTATTTCCGGTGTTATCACCTTTAACGTATACATTAAAAACCGATCCTTCCTTAATATTTGAATCTAAATGCCAGTTAGTAAAGCATTTAACATTTTCTTTGGTTTCAGGTGAAGATAATGATGATATCTCAAAATAACATGCTGTTCGATCTTTATTAAATGTAATACATCTGTATTCTGAATTAGAATGACTATAATAGTACCAGGTGCCGAGGATGCCTTTTTCTATTGTTGTTAATTCTGTAATATTTTCTTTTCCTTCATCTTTACCTTTTTCTTCTTTACAGGAACATGAAATTATGAGTAAAACTGATAATAGTTTTAATAATGTTTTCATTTAAATTTTCATTATTATTAGAAATTGAAACCAAGTCCAATTTCAATTTGAAATGTAACAGGTTTAGTAAATGATTCTGTATTCATTTCAAGATCTTCTCTTAAATCATCAACAACTTCCCAGCCTTCATCATCATATTGTTCAATAATCCTATAGGTAACTTCATTTTTTAGAGCATTCTGATACCCAAGAGCTGCACCAAGGCGTATTGTAAAGTTATTGTCAAAAACAAATCTATAACCTGCAATACAACCTACATTAATTGAATTTATTGAAATTTCAGATTCTACAATGCCTTTGTAAGCAGTACCTCCAGTATATTTATCCTTTAAAAGAACATCTCCGGAAACAGTTTTAAATAGGAATTTACCACCAACGTAAAATCCTTCTATATTTCCTTTTGAATAGTAGGTATATGATATACCTGGCATAACACTATGAACATTCAAATTTAATTCATCACCATCGCCAAGCTGAGATTGAATAAGAACACCGGTTAATCCAACTGAAGGATTATAATATGAAAGATGAGCTCCAATTCCGGCTGGAAGGTTAACCTGAAATCCGAATTCTCCAAAAAGCATTGGAATAGGATAAATGTCTATACCAACCGACTTTTGAGCTTTAATACCACTTGAAAGTATTAAGCTAACACTTAACAATAAAATTATCTTTTTCATTTTTTTATTTATTTAGGATTTTGAAATAAAGGTATAGTAAGAGCTCCTGAAATTTTCAGTAGATTAATTAACGTAAAGATTGAATTGAAATACGTATGTATTTTTTTAATTAACGATATTTAGAAATACTAAATACTGGAAAGACTTTCTAATAGCTTAATAAGCTTCTCCTTTTTTCTAAATGAAACGGGGACCTCTGATTTATTTTTTAATATTAATGAACCACCATCGGCTTTTTTATACCGATCAATAAATTTTAGGTTTACAATATGCGATTTATGAACTCTCATAAAACCATTGTTGTCCAGAAGTTCTTCATAATCCTTTATAGTTTTAGAGATCATGATTTTTTTATCGTCATTGATATAAAAAGTAGTATAAGCTCCATTAGATTCGCACCGAATAATATCAGGTATATTAATTAAAAAAATAGATTCAGCAGTTTTAAGAACAATTTTTTTTGTTGAATTAGTTAGTGTATCAATATTTGAAAGCAATGCCTTTAAATTTATTTCATTGGAAGATTCGTCAATTAATTCAACTGCTTTATTCACAGTGTTTATTAATTCTATTGGATCAATAGGTTTTACTAAGTAATCTATTGCACTTAATTTAATTGCACGAAGTGCATACTCTTCAAATGCTGTTATAAATATTATTTTAAAATTAATTTGATTTAATTGTTCAAGTAATTCAAAACTAGTTCCATCAGGTAAGTTTATATCTAACAAAACTAAATCAGGATTAGTTTCATTTAGTAAGGTTTTTGCTGTTTCAATATTGTTAGCAATCCCTGAAATTATAACATTTTTACAATGCTCACTAATTATCTCACGAATTGATTCCTGAATGTGTTTTTCGTCTTCAACAATAACTACTTTAGTCATTTGTAGAGTTTTAATTGAAAATTAAAGGTAATTCAAAAATTACTTTTGTGCCAATTGGATTGTTTAAATCGTCGGTTAAATCTGAAACATTAAACGAAACTTTCTTTTTGTATGATTGCCTCATCGCTTTTATTCTGCTTTCAGTTATTTCAATTGCAACCGATTTATGATTGTCTTTTTTTAATTTTTCAGATACAGTTCGACCAATTCCATTATCAATAATTTCCACTAATAGCTTTTCTTCTTTATCTGAAAAACTAATATTAATCTTTCCTGATTGATCTTTCTTTTTTAAAATTCCATGTTCAATTGAATTCTCAATAAATGGTTGGATTAACATTGGTGGAATAGTTATTTCTACAGTATCAAGTTCAGAATTTATTTCTATGTTATATTCAAGTTTATTATCTAAACGTAGCTTTTGAAGTTTTAAATAATTGTCAAGTGATAGGATTTCAGCTTCTAAACTAATAAATTCTTCTCTGGAGTTGTTTAAAATGGAACGCATAAGTTTTGCGAAGCTTGAAAGATACGAGCTAGCTTCAATTGGTTTATTTTTCATGATATAATGTTGTATAGCTGAAACAGCATTAAAAATGAAATGTGGATTCATTTGAGTTCTAAGTAATTTCTGTTCCAAAACAAGTGCTTTTTGATCTTGTTTTACTCTTTTGAATCGAACTATAAAGAAAGTAATTACAGAAATTAAAATAAATGATGCAATTAAAGCCATAACAAGGTTATTTCTTTTTTCAAGAGTAAGTTTTTGTTGGGTGTTCCGTTCTGCAAGCTGAGCTATTTCTTTTTCCTTTTCTGCCGTTTCATATTTAGTTTGAAGTTCTAATAATTGCTTGTTGCTTTCTCTTGTAAATAAAGAATCTTTTACTTCAATATACTTTTCTAAGTAGAGATTGGCTTGTTTGTAGTTGCCAAGAGTCTGATAAATAATATAAAGCATATCCAGGCTAGCTTTTAATGATGGTAGTATATTGTTTTCTTCAGCAATATTTTTAGCTTTTATTACATACTTTTTAGCGGATTCATAATCATTTAATTCGTAAAATATATTACCTGCAGCATTATAAGATTCGCATAACTGATCTAAACTTCCAATTTCCTCCACAATTTTAATGCTTTTTAAACAATATTCGCTTGATAATTTTAAATCTCCCTTTTTTCGTGCTAAATGAGCCATATTCGATATAGTAGCTGAAAGACTTTTTTTATCATCAATTGATTCATAAATATTTTTACTTTTCTCAAAATTGGTTAGTGCTTCATCATACATTTCCTGATAATAGTAAACAACTCCAATATTTACATAAGTTGATGCTACAGCACGTTGGTTCTTAAGCTCTTCTTTTATTCTAAGACTCTTCTTGAGATATTTGAGAGCTTCATTATATTTTTCTGTTGATATGAAAATAATTCCAATATTATTTAATGAAGAAGCAATGTCGCTTTTAACTCCTAACTTTTCGCGTATTTCTAAACTTTTAAAGTGATATGTTATAGCTTCATCGTATTGGCCAGAATTATCAAATACCAAACCAAGGTTATTGTAAATCATTGCAAGTGAAATGCTATCGTTAAGATTTTGATTAATTGAAAGAGATTTGAAAAAGAAATCTTTGGATATATCAAATTCTCCTTTTTTTCTATGTAAAACGCCAAAGTTGTTTAAAGAGACTGCAATTAACGCATTGTTTTTAAGCTTTTCTCTAATTTTTAAACTTTCTGCATAATATTTTTCTGCATCATCATAATCTCCTTTGTTTTGATAATATATAGCTAAAATATCTAATGAATTTGACTTGCCATGTAAATATTTTAAACTATCAGCTAGATTTATTGCTTTTTCAATATAATCTTTAGCTCTTTTAGGTTCTTTATATATATAATATTTTGAAATGTTATTTAGTTTAATAACCTTATTTGTATCGTTTAAACCAGTTTTTAAGCTATTTGTTAAACTATCAATACTTGTATTTTGGCTATAAGTTGCTAAAGATAAAATTGAATATAATCCTAGTAATAATACTATCTTTTTCATAAGTAAGTGATTGAAATTGGAAAATGAGGTTTAAATTTAGTTATATTAGAGTATCTTACAAAATTAGATGTGATTTCTTTAAAAAAATAAAATGATTTTTAAAATGTAAGAATTGAGTTTATTTCTCTACTTACTATAAAAAAATAACAATATTAAATTGAATAGCAGAGATTTAAAAGAAGAATTTGTTTTCCAAATTGAAAAACATCAAGGAATTATTTATAAAGTTTCGCGAATGTATTGTGATAATGATCAATGTCAGAAAGACCTGTTTCAAGATATTCTGTTTCAACTCTGGCAATCATATCCCTCGTTTAACGAGCAATCAAAATTCTCAACATGGATGTACAGAGTTGCCTTAAATACTGCTATAGCACAATTTCGAAAAGATAAAAAGAATAATGAAGATCCTGTGCCAGAATTGCCTGTAAATATTCCTGCTGAAGAAACTTATAAAGAAAAAGAAAGCCGGAAGGAGATTGTACATTGGGCAATTAATAAATTAAGTAAGGCAGAAAAGGCAATTATTATTTTGTATATGGATGATTATACATACGAAGAAATATCAGAAATTGCTGGTATTACAATGTCAAACGTTGGGGTTAAGATTAATCGTATTAAAATAAAATTACAGAAAATTTTAAAGGAGCTAGACTATGGACTTTAAGGATATAAAAAATGCCTGGAAGGATTCTTTTGAGGATGAAGAGCTTCTTAATAAGGAAGATATTGAGGCAAAACTACGAATTAAAAGCAAATCGAATACAGCGCTCAATAAAGTTAAAAGGAATTATAAAATTGAATTAATTTTTGGTGGAATCTTATCTCTTTTGTTTTTATTGACAATGTATTTTAATTTGAGATCTCAGTATAGATTGCTTTTGATGTTCTTTACTATTTTATTTTTTGGAATTCTTTTATCATTTACTTGGCGAAACTTCAGAAGAATTAGAAAAACGGTCATCACTAATGAGAATTTAAAATCGGCATTAATTAAAACAATTAAAGATATAGAACGATACGTAAATTTTAATAAAAGCAACATCGTAAAATATTTATTAATGCCTTTTGCAATTTGTTTTGGGATGACAATTGGGTTATTTATGGGTGCCGACGAACAAAACTTGTCGGAGATTTTTACAAAACATGTAATTATTAAATTATCAATTGTATTAGTTGTATTAAGTATTGTTTTTATACCAATAGCTCAATATTTTAATAAGAAAATGTACAAACAACATCTTGATGAATTAAAGCAATGTTTAAAAGATTTTGAAGAAACTGAAGAGTAAAATAGTCCAAATATTAATTTATTAATCATTTTAATTTAAGGAGAATCAAATTATGAAAAAAGGAAAAATAGGTTATTTTATTATTGGGAGTGCTATAATATGGGGTCTTGTAATTGTTGGGTGTTCTTTAAAACTGAAAGGTACAACTTGTTATGAGAATATTAATCTTATTCTTTCTGGCGGAGCAGGAATTCACCTATTACTTATATGGGGCCCACTAGTAAGTTTTTTTAAGAAAGAAACAAATACAGAAAAAACAGATTCATTGGTCTAAAAGAAGAGTTTCTATTATTATAATTAGTATTGTAAAAAGAAAAGATCTCTGGATTAAATTCAGTTACAGGGATACTTTTAAGTTAATGCATTTTTGAACAACTGCAATTTATGCCTGATAGCAGAATAATTAAAATAATATTACTCATGGTTATTATGAGCGATTTTTTATACCAATCTCACAACATTTCAATTAGAAAATGTATAAACAACATTTAGATGAACTAAAGCAATACTTAGAAGATTTTGAAGAAACTCAAGAATAAAATTATATATAATTAAAATAAATGTATCATGAAAGAAATTAGTTTTATTGAGAAAACCCCAGCAATTAAAAGGGGATGGATAAGAGCTCTGCTTTTGTTGATAGCTTATATTATTGGTATTACAATTTTCGGGGTTATTACTACAGTAATTATTAGTGTTGTTACTGGTACAAATTTAATGGATATTGAAGCCCTAATGACAAATCCTGATAATCTATGGATTAGATTCGTTATGCAATTTGTATCTTTAATAGTAACTTTTATCGTTATTTGGATATTTAGAAAATATATTGACAGAAAATCTATTATGTCAATGGGGTTTCAATTTAAAGGAAAAAATATTGATGTTGTTTTTGGCTTGTTTCTTGGGTTTTTATTAATGTTTCTTGGTTTTGGAATTCTAAAATTAACCAATAATCTTGAGGTTATTTCAATTAGTTACAATACAAAAGTAGTTTTTGGAGGATTCTTCTTTTTTTTAATTGTTGCTATAATTGAAGAAATAATTTTCAGAGCATATGTCTTAAATAATCTCATGGATACGTTTAAGAACAAATATGTGGCATTGATTATATCTGCAATAATGTTTGCACTATTTCATGGAATGAATCCTAATTTGAGTTTAATGGGGTTTGTTAATTTGATAGTAGCGGGAGGTGCACTTGGAGTAACATATATTCATACTAAAAATATATGGTTTCCTGTATTTCTGCATTTAAGTTGGAATTTTTTTCAAGGCCCAATTTTTGGCTTCGAAGTAAGTGGTTTATATTTTAATTCAGTAATACAGCAAAATGTTATTGGGAATGATTTAATTACTGGTGGTAAATTTGGATTTGAAGGTTCAATTATAATAACTATTTTATTACTTGGGATGATAATAATTACAGATAGGATACTTGTTAAAAAAACTATTTAAATAAAAATGATTTAAAAATATTAGCATGCAAAGTACTTATATCGTGCTGTTTTTTATAATAAATTTATTTTGTAACTGATGTTTGCATTTATTAAAAAACCGAAATAGTTAAAAATGATTAAATCTTTTTAGTGTAAATTATATTTTGCTATGTTTGCGAAATAAATTTAATTTTAAAATGATAAAATGAAAAATGTAATTATTTTTTTAATGGTTTCTTTATTAATATTTGCTGCTTGTGGTGACGAAGATATACCAAAAAGCTATGAAGAACAACTTGCAATTGATATTGAGAAAATAGAAAACTATTTATTGGATAGTAATTTAACTGCAGAAAGTACAGCTTCAGGACTACACTATATTATTGAGGAACAAGGAACTGGTAGTCATCCTTCTGTTGATTCAACAGTTGAGGTAACTTATACTGGAACATTTTTAGATGGCGAACTGTTTGACGAAGGAACTATAGAAGTTGAATTAAGTGCTCTTGTTTTAGGATGGCAAGAAGGCCTGCCGTTTTTTAAAGAAGGGGGAAAAGGATTGTTGTTTGTACCTTCAGCGCTGGGCTATGGTATTAACGGTTATTATAATATACCTGGCAGTTCTGTGTTGATATTCGATATTGAACTTGTGGACGTTTCTGATTAAAAATGTAAATAAAAAATAATACTAAAAGGGCTGTTGTTTAAAATTCAACAGCCTTTTTTAATTAAAGATTTGAGATTTTATTTATTAAACTGTATTAATTAAATTATACAATAAAATATTGCTAAATAGCTAAGGTTTAAATTTCTATTCTTCTTTCATTTGATTCCATCCTTGTGCCTGGAGTGCTATTGATTGTCCGCTCGTAGTAATTAAAACTGCTCCGTGCTCTATATCAGTTATATGACCTATTGGATGAATCATTGTGTGATTTTTGATCTTTTCGAGATCAGTAATATCTATTGTAAATAATAATTCGTAATCTTCTCCCCCGTTTAAGGCTGCAACTAATGGATCAATATTAAATTCTTCCGCCATCTTCTCAGTATTTAAATCAATAGGAATCTTATCCTGGAATATTTTGCATCCAACATTCGATTTATTACAAATATGTAGAGTTTCAGAGGATAAACCATCCGATATATCAATCATCGAAGTAGGTTTTAAATCTAGTTCCTTGAGAATTTCAATTACATCTCTTCTGGCTTCTGGCTTTAATTGACGTTGGAGTATATAATCGTTACCTTCTAAGCTAGGATTAAAATCAGGATTAGTTTTGAATATTTCTTTTTCACGCTCTAATAATTGCAATCCCATATAAGCACCGCCCAAATTACCTGTTACGCAAACTATATCATTTTTATTTGCTGTACTTCTGTAAGTAATATCTTCTTTTTTGGCCTCTCCAATTGCAGTAACACTAATTGCTAAACCGGTTAATGAGGACGATGTATCACCACCAACAAGGTCAACATTATATTGTTCACAAGCTAAGTTAATTCCCTCATAAATTTGTTCTACATGCTCAATAGCAAATTTCTTCGATATAGCAATAGAAACAGTTATATGTTTTGGTGTCGCATTCATTGCATAAACATCGGAAAGATTTACTACAACAGCTTTATATCCTAAATGCTTTAAGGGAGTATAAATCAGATTAAAGTGAATACCCTCAACCAAAAGGTCGGTTGTAACCACTGAGTATATATCACCATGATCAATTACAGCAGCATCATCACCTACACCTTTAATTGTATTTTTATGATTTATTTTTATATCTTTTGTAATATGTTCAATAAGTCCAAATTCGCCTATTTCTGATATTTCCGTTAATTTCTGTTTTTTGTTACTCATTTTTAAAATTGATATTTATCATGAAAAAAAAAGATTAAACAATCTTGCTTTATTTGTTGTTAAAAATTAGATATATTTGCACCTAATTTAGAATTAATCTATTTAAGCTTAGGGCCATATTTTTATAGAGATTTTGCAAAGTTATGGAAAAAGATCAAGATAAAATATTAAACGAAGTAACTCAAGGTGAATATAAATACGGTTTTGTAACCGATATTGAGAATGAATCAATACCAAAGGGTTTGAATGAAGATGTTGTCAGACTTATTTCTCAAAAAAAGAACGAGCCTGAATTTATGCTTGAGGCCAGATTAAAAGCATTTCGCCATTGGCAAACATTGGAAATGCCTGAGTGGGCTCATTTAAAAATACCAGAAATTAATTATCAGGATATTATATATTATTCTGCACCTAAGCAAAAAGTTACTTTGGAAAGCATGGATGAAGTTGATCCTGAGTTAAGAGCTACTTTCGATAAGTTAGGAATTCCTTTAGATGAGCAAAAACTAATGTCTGGAGTTGCTGTTGATGCCGTGATGGATAGTGTTTCAGTAAAAACAACTTTTAAAGAAAGTTTAGCTGAATTAGGTATAATATTTAGTTCATTTAGTGAAGCGGTTCAGGAACACCCCGATTTAATTAAAAAATATATGGGATCAGTAGTTCCGTATACCGATAATTTTTTTGCAGCTTTAAATTCAGCAGTCTTTAGTGACGGGTCCTTTTGTTTTATTCCTAAGGGGGTGAGATGCCCAATGGAATTATCTACATATTTTCGAATAAACGCTGCAAATACTGGGCAGTTTGAAAGAACTTTAATTATAGCTGAAGACGATTCTTATGTGAGTTATTTGGAAGGATGCACTGCTCCTAAAAGAGATGAAAATCAATTACATGCTGCAATTGTCGAAATTGTTGCAAATAGAAACGCCGAAGTAAAATACTCAACTGTACAAAATTGGTATCCAGGTGATAAAAATGGTATGGGCGGGATTTATAATTTTGTTACCAAACGCGGTAAATGTGCAGGTGAGAATTCAAAAATATCATGGACTCAAGTTGAAACTGGATCTGCTGTTACGTGGAAATATCCAAGTTGTATTTTATTAGGAGATAACTCAGTAGGAGAATTTTATTCTGTTGCTGTTACAAATAACTATCAACAAGCCGATACTGGAACCAAGATGATTCATATTGGTAAAAACACGAAAAGTTTGATTATATCAAAAGGTATTTCAGCTGGATTTAGTCAGAATAGTTATCGAGGTTTGGTTAAAGTTCTGAAGAATGCTAAGAATGCACGCAATTTCTCACAATGTGATAGTTTACTTTTAGGCGATAAATGTGGAGCTCACACTTTCCCATATATCGAAGTTGATAATAAGGACTCAATAGTTGAGCATGAAGCTACAACTTCAAAAATCGGAGAAGATCAAATATTTTATTGTAACCAAAGAGGTATTAAGACAGAAGATGCCATTGGATTAATCGTTAATGGATATGCAAAAGAAGTTTTAAATAAATTGCCGATGGAATTTGCTGTTGAAGCTCAAAAACTGTTGCAAATTAGTTTAGAAGGTAGTGTTGGATAACTAATAAATGAATTTTAATAAAAAATAAATAATATAATATGTTATCAATTAAAAATTTACATGCAGAGATTGAAGGAAAAGAAATTCTTAAAGGGATCAATCTTGAGGTAAAAGCTGGTGAAGTTCATGCTATAATGGGACCAAATGGTTCTGGGAAAAGCACCTTAGCTTCCGTGTTAGCTGGTCGTGAAATATTTGAAGTAACAGAGGGAGAAGTTTTTTATTTAGGGGAAGATTTATTGGAGAAATCTCCCGAAACTCGTGCAAGTGAAGGTGTGTTTTTAGGATTTCAATATCCTATAGAAATACCTGGAGTGAGCATGGTTAATTTTATGAAAACTGCGGTTAACGAACAGCGTAAACATAAAGATTTGGCACCCTTGTCATCATCTGATTTTTTAAAAATTATGCGTGAAAAAAAGGCTCTTGTTGAGCTTGATGCTGCATTAGCGAATAGGTCTGTTAACGAAGGATTCTCCGGAGGGGAGAAAAAAAGAAATGAAATTTTTCAAATGGCAATGTTAGAACCAAAATTATCAATTCTTGACGAAACTGATTCTGGGCTTGATATTGATGCGTTGAAAATTGTGGCTAACGGTATAAATAAATTAAAATCTCAAGAGAACGCTACCATTGTAATTACACATTATCAAAGATTATTGGATTACATTATTCCAGACTTTGTCCATGTACTGTATAATGGCAAAATAATTAAATCAGGGGGAAAAGAATTAGCTTTTGAACTTGAGAAAAAAGGTTATGATTGGTTAAAGAAAGGTGTTGTAGTATAGGGTTTTATGATAGGAAATCGGATTTTAAAAAACAATCTTATGAGCTTAAAAACTGTTATGAAAGATAGTAAAGAAAAATACATAGAATTATATCTTAAAAATCAAGAATTATTAAAAAAAGATTCTCCTGAGTATATAAATGAAATTCGCAAGAATGCATTTGAAGAATTCCAAGTGAATGGTATTCCGAATAAGAAGAATGAATTTTATAAATATACTGATCTAAATAAGGAATTTGATAACGGATTTAAAAATTATTTTTCACCAAAAAACATTAAATTTCAGTTAGAGGATATATTTAGTTGTGATGTACCCGATTTAAATACTAAAGTTATTCTATTATTAAATGGCTGGTATTATGATAGAGAAAACTTAATTACTGAATTGCCGGGAGGTGCTGTAATTGGAAGCTTCCAAAAAGCTACTGAGTTATATCCAGATTTAGTAAAAAAGCATTTTGGAAAATACGCCGATTCTAAAAAAGAAGGCTTGGTAGCTTTAAATACAGCTTTTGTTAAAGATGGTGTTTTCTTTTATGTTCCTAAGGGAGCAGTAATTGAAAAACCTATTCAGATTATTAATATTTTAATGGATGAAGAAGAGGGATTAACTCAACACAGAAATTTATTTATTCTGGAAGAAAACAGTCAGGCATCTGTTGTTATCTGCGATCATACTTTATCAAATCCAAATTTTTTAACGAATTCAGTTACTGAAATATTTGTTGGGCAAAATGCAAGTTTGGAATATTCTCGTATGCAGAATGAACACAATGGATCGAAACAAGTATCTCATTTATTTTTTAATCAAGAAAGAGATAGTAAGGTAAATACGAATACAATTACGCTGCATGGTGGACTAATTAGAAACAACGTAAATGTTTTATTGAATGGTGAAGGTTGTGAAAATAGCACTACTGGTCTTTATTTTACAGATAAAGGTCAACATATAGATAATTATATTTTTATGGATCATGCTTATCCAAATTGTATTAGTAAACAATTGTTTAAAGGAGTATTAGATGATTATGCAACTGGAGCTTTTAGTGGAAAAGTTTTGGTTCGAAAGAATGCTCAAAAAACACAGGCATACCAAACAAATAATAATATTTTATTAACTGATGATGTTGATATAAAATCGAAGCCACAATTGGAGATTTATGCCGACGACGTGAAATGTAGTCATGGTGCGACTGTCGGACAGTTAGACGAAGATGCACTCTTTTATATGCGAGCGCGGGGAATTGATAAAAAAGAGGCAAAATTATTATTGATGTATGCTTTTGCACACGATGTTATAAAAACAATTCAAGTTCCTGCATTACAAGAGCGTATTCAGGATCTTGTTGATAAAAGATTGCGTGGGGAGTTATCGAGATGTAATTCTTGTCAAATGCATTGTTGTTAATAAGACTATGATTTGTATTTCAAATTATATAGTCGAATTAATCCCGAGTTATAAACGAGGGATCTTTAAAGTTTGATTAATAAAATATTAGATGTGAGCTTAGATATTAAAAAAATTCGTAATGATTTTCCGATCTTAAATCAACAGGTTTATAAAAAACCATTGGTTTATTTCGATAATGGGGCAACAACTCAAAAACCACAAGTTGTGATCGATGAGGAAGCTAAAATATACTCACAAGAGAACAGTAATATTCATCGTGGAGTACATTATTTAAGCGAACAATTAACTCAACGATACGAAGATGCCAGAAAAGTTGTTAGTGAATTTATTAATTCAGCACACGATTATGAGGTAGTATTCACCAGTGGAACAACTGAGTCGATAAATGCTGTAGCATTTTCTTTTGGAGAAAAATATATAAATGAAGGCGACGAAATAATTATTTCATCATTAGAACACCATGCTAATATTGTTCCTTGGCAAATGGTTTGTGATCGGGAAAAAGCTGTTTTAAAAGTAATTCCTATTAACGATAAGGGCGAATTGTTATTAGATGAATACCAAAAATTATTATCTCCAAAAACTAAGATTGTTGCTGTAAATCATGTTTCAAATGCTTTAGGAACTGTAAATGACGTAAAGAGGATGATTGATATAGCACATCAGAAAGATATTCCTGTATTAATTGATGGCGCTCAAAGTATACAACATAGTAAAATTGATGTTCAAGAACTAGATTGCGATTTCTATGTTTTTTCGGGTCATAAAATTTATGCCCCAAACGGTATAGGTGTACTTTATGGAAAAGAAAAGTGGTTAAATGATATGCCTCCTTTCATGACAGGTGGTGAAATGATTAAAAAAGTAACTTTCGAGAAAACTACATTTAACGAATTGCCTTTTAAATTTGAAGCGGGCACACCGAATTATGTTGCTGCAATTGGTTTAGCTACAGCAATTAAATATGTTCAGAAGCTTGGCTTAGAAAATATTGCAGCTTACGAAAAAGATTTGCTTGAGTACGCAACAAAAAAGTTAAATACAATTGACGGTTTAAGAATTATAGGAACTGCAGAAAATAAAATAAGTGTTATTTCTTTTGTTTTAGAAAATATTCATCATTACGATGCTGGAATGATAATTGATAAGATGGGTGTTGCAGTTCGTACGGGACATCATTGTGCTGAACCATTGATGGATTTCTTAAATATTGATGGAACGTTACGAGCATCATTTTCATTTTACAATACAAAAGAAGAAATAGATAAATTGTACGATGCAATTTTGACTGTTAAACAAATGTTTAGTTAAATTATAAATAAATATTCTTTGCGACTCTTTGCTTTTGCAGTTAAAAGAATATAAAGAGAAAATAGAATGACTTTAAACGAACAACAAGACGAAATAATTGAAGAGTTTTCAGTTTTCGATGACTGGATGGATAAATACAATTACTTAATAGATTTAAGTAAAGACCTTCCGGATATTGATCCAAAATATAAAACACAAAAATATTTAATTGAAGGCTGCCAGTCTAAAGTTTGGCTTTTTGCCGAAATGGATAATGATAAAATAAAATATTATGCTGATAGCGATGCAATTATTACAAAAGGAATTGCTGCTCTTTTGGTTCGTGTATTAAGTGGCCAAAAGCCCGAGAATATAATGAATAACGAATTGTACTTTTTAGATAAAATAGGATTACAACAAAACCTGTCGCCTACACGTTCGAATGGTTTGTTGGCAATGGTTAAGCAGATGAAATTGTATGCAATAGCATATAATGCATCCCGATAAACATCGGGAGGGAAATTAAGGAGGAGAGTTATGGAAAATGATTTTATGGCTTTAGAAGCAGAAATAGTAAAAACACTTAAAGAAATATTCGATCCTGAGATACCAGTTAATATATACGACCTTGGTTTAATCTATGCCATTGAAGTAGATGATGATAAAGAAGTTGAAGTTAAAATGACTTTAACAGCGCCAAATTGTCCAATGGCAGATCAATTGCTGGGTGAGGTTCACGAAAAAGTAAATGCAGTTGAAGGAGTGAAAAAAGCAAAAATAAATCTTGTTTTCGATCCACCTTGGGATAAAAGCTTAATGAGCGAAGAAGCTATGTTAGACCTCGGACTTCTTTAGCATCAATTTGCATTGTACTTTATTGAAACATTATTAAATACTTGATAAAAGCTTCAAGATTCAGGCTGCATGATGCTAAGATTTTGAAACATCCTCTTTTATATTTAGCTTTATGCTAAAAGAATAAATATGAAAGATTTCAAGAAGTTGATTGTTTGGCAAAAAAGTATTGAATTAGTTACATCAATTTATAAAATTTCAAAAGATTTTCCTTCAGTAGAAAAATACGGCTTAACTAGTCAGGTTACAAGAGCTGCTGTATCTATTCCATCTAATATTGCAGAAGGAAGTAGTAGATTCAGTGAAAGAGATTATTTTAGATTTCTTGAAATTGCTTTAGGGTCTGCGTTTGAGCTTGAAACTCAATTTATAATAATTGAAAAATTGGATTTTGTTATCGCAAATGATGTCAAAATCATAGTTGAGAATATTAAAATAATTCAGAAAATGCTTTCAGGTTTAATGAGTAAATTAAAGCGTTCTTGAAGCATGAAGCGCGTGGCATATAGCAGTTTAATTAAACAAAAAGCTCTCGAACTAGGCTTTTATGCAATTGGTATTTCTAAAGCAGACTTCCTTGAAAAAGAATCGATTCAATTAAAAGCTTGGCTTGATAATGGTTTACATGGCGATATGCAATACATGGAAAATCATTTCGAAAAACGAACCGATCCACAAGTTTTAGTTGAAGGTGCAAAATCCGTTATATCTGTTTTGCATAATTACTATCCGGAAGAGAAACAAAGAAAAGATACTTATAAAATTTCTAAATACGCATATGGTAAAGATTATCATTATGTTGTAAAAGAAAAACTGAATGCTTTATTGGAGTTTATTCAAAACGAAATAGGAGAAGTAACAGGACGTGCATTTGTCGATTCAGCCCCGGTGATGGATAAAGTTTGGGCAGCAAAATCTGGATTGGGTTGGATTGGGAAAAATACTAATCTTATTTCAAAGGAATTCGGCTCATTTGTTTTTATTGGCGAGTTAATTATTGATTTGGAATTAGAGTATGACAACTCTATTAAGGACTATTGTGGAACCTGCACAAAATGTATTGATGCGTGTCCTACTAACGCAATAAGCGAATATAAGCTAGATGCCCGAAAATGCATCTCATATTTAACTATTGAAAAGAAATATGATTTCCTGGAGGAAATGAAAAATAAATGGAGCGACTGGATATTTGGATGTGATATTTGCCAGGATGTTTGTCCATGGAACTCAAAATTAGAACCACACAGCGAAAAAACTTTTAATATTTCTAATGAACTTAAAAATCTTTCAAAAGAAGATTGGCAGAATTTGGATAAATCCTCATTTAAAGAACTTTTTAAAAACACTCCTTTTGAGCGAACAAGATTTGAGGGATTAAAAAGAAATATTGATTTTTTGAGTCAAGAAGATCACTAAAATAATTTCTTTTTTTGTAGTTAGTTATAATTAAATACTATTAATTTGTTATAAGATTGTTTAATATATAATTTAAAATTATAAACGCATTAAATTATTACAAAATGAAAAAGATTTTAAGTATTGTATTTATTAGTGCATTTGTATTTGTAAATGCTAATGCGCAGGAAGGGAAAGGCAAATTTGCTGTAGATTTTAATTTTGATCCGGCGGCTATATTTGATGCAAGTGCAGGTCCAATGTTTCAAATGCCAAATCTTAAGGGACGATATTTTATTTCATCAAGTCTTGCCATCCGCGCAGGAATTGGATTAGGTTTTGGTAGTGATAAAGTATACACTGATATCGATCCTGCAATTGATGATTATATGAAAACTACTGATTTTTACCTGTCCGTTTCCCCCGGAATTGAAAAACATTTTGGAAGCGATAAGTTTTTAGTTTATGCGGGAGGAGAAATACCATTTTCAACTTTCTCAACTAAAAGAGAAACAAAGGTTGGTGCTACAACTACAGACTCTGAAAACATTAATGGAGGATATACCGGAATTGGATTTAATTTTGTGGCAGGGTTTGATTTTTATGTTTTCGATAATTTTTATATAGGTGCTGAGTTTGCTCCAGGTTTCGATTATCGCAAAAATAAGGAAGTTACTGTTGGTGGTACTGTTACTCAAAAGGAATCAACCGGGTTTGATTTTGGTTTAACAGCTACTTCCGGGATACGAATTGGAGTTAGATTTTAATACTATTAATCCGTTTTAATTAACAATTAGGTACGGACTATGTCTTATTAGACATATTGTCCGTGCCTTTTTTTGGAGCTACAATTGGATAATCTGTGAGTTTTATGCATCTTTTATTGTAATTATAATATTTCTTTTATTCTTGGATCATCGAACTCATAAAAATCTAAAATTTATAAGTCAATCCAACTCCAAACACTTCTTTAAACTGCACGTCCTTAATCATATCATCATCATAAACTAGCTGAGTATTCAAATTAGCCGAGAGGTATTCGTTAATTTTCATATTAATCATTACTTTCCAATCAATATCTATGTTTTGGGCATTTTCGAAATAATTAGTAAATAATCCTAGAGTTGAATTTAAAGATACATTTTTCATAATTTCGATTTTTACTCCCATAGCTGCAGAACCCCCAAGTTCCATTCTTGTTTTTGATCCAGGATCAACTCCAAAAGAACCCTGAGCCGATAAAGAATCGTCCATAACAATGGTTAATTTCCCTGCGATGGGCGATAGAACGGCATAGAATGATTCGCTGGGTTTATATTCCATACCCAATGCACCTTGTAAATACCCAGGAGCAAGAAATTTTGAAATAACAGCTGTATCAGGAGTATATCTCTTACCGTCAGTAATTTGAGTTTTAAAGTTAAGCATCGCGCTTATAAAGAATGATTTAGAAACTTTACGTCCATATTTAGATAGGAAATCAATATGATCGTCTGTTTTTCTAACATCCATATCACCTTGCTTTTGAATACCATAACCAAGATCAAGAGTATTAGCCCAGTCATTTTTTTCTTTCGAATAGTTTAATGAAAGATTTAATAAACCATTAAAAGCATAAGAGTTTTCACCGCCCGGAGCCCAATTTGTAAGCGAAACCTGGGAAAAGTTAATGGCACTTACTCCATCAAATTTCCAGTATTTCATAGTATCTGCTTTTTCCTGGGCATTTAAAAACAAACTTGAGCTTAGTGCCAATGTAATTAATAAGGTAATTCTTTTAGTCATATCTATTTAGTTTTTAATATTATTGTAATTATACAAATCTGACTATAGAATTGTTCAAAAGAATGCTAACAATATTAGTCAGAGATTATAGAAACAACAATATTTATTTTATCTCTTGGACCATCAAATTCGCAGAAGAAAATATTTTGCCAAGTTGATAAGCCAATTTTACCATTAATAATAGGAACAGTTTCGCTTGGTCCGACAATTCCTGCTTTTAAATGCGCATCTCCGTTATTGTCTTGTTTATCATGTTCCCAAATACCAGCAGGAATTAGTTTTTTCAAAAGAGTTACTACATCGTTTTGCACAGAATTATCCCAATTTTCCTGAATCATGATTGCTGCAGTAGCTCCTTGAGCATAAATATTAACAATTCCGTTTTTAATATTTGAAGATGAAATAATCTTTTCAACCTGACTTGTAATATCGTATAAACCATTACGCTTATCAGTTGATATTTGTATGATTTCTTGCATAATATCTTTAAATTTGATTTTTAGATTATATAAATTTACCAAAAAAATGAATTACAAGTCAACAACTTATTCCTCATTCGACGGAATGAAACTCTCTGGTTATATATGGGAACCAAAAGAAAATCCAAAAGCAATTATCAATCTGGTACATGGGTTTGGTGAGTATAGCGAGCGATATGACCAATGGGCAATGCGTTTTACTGATAAAGGTTTTCTTGTTCATGCAATAGATTATCGTGGACATGGAAAATCGGAAGGAAAAAGAGGGCATATTAGTAATTTTGAGGAGTTTTTAAATGATATTGATGTTATTGTAAAAGGATCGAAAAAACTATATCCGGAATTGCCACAGTATATATATGGGCATAGTTTGGGTGGGAATATTGTGACTAACTACATTTTAAAAAGAAATAATGATTTTAAAGGAGCAATTATATCTTCTCCTTGGTATAAATTATCTTTTAATCCTTCGGCTTTTATGCTTTTTTTGGCAAGAATAATGAATAAAGTTTATCCAAAATTTACGCAGAAATCTAAATTGGAATTGAATGCTCTAACACATGATAAGAAAGTTGTTGATGACTATTTGGAAGATCCTTTGGTTCATGAGAAAATATCTACAAGAATGTTTTTTGAGATTTATAAATCAGGAGATTGGATTTTAGAAAATGCCAAAAAAATAAACTTACCTGTTTTAATTCAGCATGGTAATAGCGATAAAATAACATCTTATAAAGCAAGTAAGGAATTTGCAGAAAAGGCAAAAGAGTTGAATAAAGAAGTTGATTATAAGGAATGGCCAGGATTGTATCACGAATTACACAATGAGTTACAAAAAGAAGAAATATTTGACTTTATTTTAAAATGGATTGAAAAAAGCTTTGAGTCTTGAGCAGGGAGCTTTGAGCTAATAAAGAATATAAAAAGAATGAAGAATTTTAAAAATTTAAAAGTCTGGGAAAAGGGATTTCAAATAGCGATTTCTACATATAAAATAACAAAGAAATTCTCAACTGAAGAGAAGTATGGATTGACTAGTCAAATGAACCGTGCATCAATTTCAATTACATCGAATATTGCTGAAGGAAGCAGCAGAAGAAGCGAAAAAGATTATTTCCGTTTTTTAGAAATTGCTTTAGGGTCTTGTTTCGAATTAGAAAGTCAATTATTAATTTCCACAGAATTAGAGTTTATTGAAAGAGAACAAGCAAATTCATTATTACAAAATATCGATGAAGAGCAAAAAATGCTTATTGCTTTTATGAAAAAGCTAAATAATTAATGCTCGTAGCTCAAAGCTAAAAACTCAAAGCTATTTTACTATGAAAAACTTTCACACAATTATACAACCAGAACCGTCTAAAAACAAAATAGGCTATGACACCCCAATGCTTTTTCTAGGTTCGTGTTTTACAGAGAATATTGGGAATAAAATTACTGAGTTAAAACTTCCGGTACAAATAAATCCATTTGGTGTTTTATATAATTCGGTTTCGGTTCGAAATGGTCTGGAAATATTGATCGACCAAAAGAAATTTAAGGAAACAGATTTAGGCTATTTTAACGAACAATGGTTTAGTTTTTATCATGATTCTGAGTTTTCAGATTCCGATAAAAAGCAAAGTTTAAATAAAATTAATACATCAATTAAATTAGCAACTGAACAATTAAGAAAAGCGGAGTATCTAGTTATTACTTTTGGTACCGCTTGGGTATATAAATACCTGGAAACAGGAAATATTGTTTCAAATTGCCATAAAATTCCCTCAAAAGAATTTGAACGAGTTAAACTGGAACCTGCGGATATTTTTGTTGAATGGTCGAATTTGATAAGTAGATTACAAGAGCTAAATCCAAAATTGAAAATAATATTTACAGTAAGTCCGGTTCGTCATTGGAAAGATGGAGCAGTTCAAAATCAATTGAGTAAATCAACATTGATTTTAGCAATTCATCAATTAAAAAATAAGTTTGAGAATGTAGAATATTTCCCGGCTTATGAAATTATGATGGACGATTTGCGTGATTATCGTTTCTACGCAGATGATATGCTACATCCATCAAAAGTTGCTGTTGATTATATTTGGGATCAGTTTTCGAAAACATATTTTGGTAAAGAAACAACAGATATTTTTAAAGAAATTGATAAAATAATCTTGGCAAGAAATCATCGTCCTTTAAATCCCAACACTCAAAACCATAAAAACTTTATTAAAAAGCAAATAGAGAATATTCAAAAACTTTCTAAGATGTATAGCTTTATTGATTTTGAAGAAGAGTTAAGATTTTTTACAAAGAATAAAAATTATTGATAAAAAGACACAGTCAAGATTTGTAGGGTTTTAATCGAATAATTTATTTTTAAGTATTTTTTCAAGATCTTCAGGAGTATCAATTCCATAGCTTTCAAAATTAGTTATTGCCACAGAAATGTTATAACCATGTTCAGTCCATCTTAATTGTTCAAGAGATTCTGCTAGTTCTAAAGGAGACTGTGCTAACTTTGTTAAAACTTTTAGGGTTTCAGTTTTATACGCATACATTCCAACATGCTTATAAAAATCATGTTTTAAATGCCATTGTTCTTTTTCAAAATTTCTAATGTAAGGAATTGGAGACCGACTAAATAAAATTGCTTGCATTTGGTTATTAAATATAACTTTAGGTTTGTTAACGTCAAAAATATCTTCCGTGTTTTCAATCTTTTTTACTAAAGTCGCAATTTCGGTTTTAGGGTTTTTAAAACAAGATATTAATTCCTGAATTTGTTCCGGATAAATGAAAGGTTCATCTCCTTGAATATTTAAAACAACATCAAAATTCTTTTTGGTATTTTCCCGAATTTTTACGATTGCTTCTGCAATTCTATCTGTACCACTTTGATGGTTCTCAGAAGTCATTATAACATTGCCTCCAAATCGGGTAACTTCGTCCGCAATTCTATTGTCATCCGTAGCAACATAAACATTATCCAGCGCTTTTTTAGACTGTTCATAAACCCTTTCAATCATAGATTTCCCATTAATATCAGCCAATGGTTTGCCTGGGAACCTGGTTGATGCATATCGTGAAGGAATAATGCCTATAAATTTCATATTAATTTAATTTGAATAAAGCAAATGTACAATTAAAACTCTAAACACTAAACTTGAAACTCGAAACTAATTTCCTGCCTTAATGACAGCTATTTTTTCTTAATTATTGTTAAAAAATCTAGATTTCAAATTTAAAATTGTAATTTTGTCATAATATAAATTGTAATTATTAATAGCTGAATTTCAATGGATATTCAAAAAATAAAGCAACGTTTTGGAATTATAGGTAATTCAGAAGGATTAAACCGTGCAATTGATGTTGCAGCACAGGTTTCTCCTACTGATTTGTCTGTTTTGATAACCGGAGAAAGTGGTACAGGAAAAGAAGTATTCCCACAAATAATTCATAATTTCAGTTCTCGTAAACACGGTAAATATATTCCAGTTAACTGTGGAGCAATTCCAGACGGAACAATTGATTCCGAGCTTTTTGGGCATGAAAAAGGATCGTTTACGGGTGCTCACGATAGCAGAAAAGGGTATTTCGAGGAAGCAAATAATGGTACAATTTTTCTTGATGAAGTTGCTGAATTGCCTTTGTCAACACAAGTTAGATTGTTGCGGGTATTGGAGTCAGGAGAATTCTTTAGGGTGGGTTCTTCATCAGTTCAAAAAACAAACGTGAGGGTTATAGCTGCTACGAATGTTGACATAATTATGGCTATCGAGGAAAATAAATTTAGAGAAGATTTATATTACAGATTAAATACTGTACCTATCATTATTCCACCACTGAAAGAACGCGAAGGAGACATTTATTTACTTTTCAGAAAATTTGCAAACGATTTTGCCGAACGATATAGAATGCCTTCAATAAGTTTGGGTGAAGAAGCTCGTAGAATATTAGATAATTATGAATGGCCGGGAAATGTAAGACAATTAAAAAATATTACAGAACAACTTTCGGTTATAGAAACTCAAAGAGTTGTTACCGAAGATGTAATTAAAAAATATTTGCCTGATTATTATCCTAATAAATTGCCGGCATTGTATAAAGACAATCTTGTCAATGAAAAAACATTTGCAAGTGAACGAGAGATTTTATATAAAATTTTATTTGATATGAAATCGGATTTAAACAATGTAAAAAAGCTTGTACATGAATTTATTGATAAAGGAACTGATATAAATGATTTGAAAAATGCCGATCAATATATTCAAAATATCCAACAAGAATCTTCTTCATTATTAAATTCACCGAACGTTCAGCAAGCTCCTATGCAAAATAGCGATCATAATATTGAGGATACTGAAGAATTTGTTGAAGAATCACTTTCATTACAAGAAAAAGAAGTTGAATTAATAAGAAAAGCATTAGATAGGCATAAAGGTAAAAGGAAATATGCAGCGCAAGACTTAGGAATATCTGAAAGGACTTTATACCGAAAAATTAAAGAATACGATATCGATTAAATTATGAGAAAATTATTACTGTTAATATTTATATACATATTCATAAGCCAGGCATGTACTGTTAATTACTCTTTAACAGGAGCTTCAATCGCCCCGGAAGTAAAAACAATTTCAGTGCAAAATTTTGTTAATAGAGCACCCCTTGGTTTGGCAAATCTCGAACCTTATTTTACGGATGAATTAAAAGACAAATTTAAATCGCAAACCAGTTTAACACTTGTTGGAGATGACGGTCATCTTAATTTCGAAGGAGAAATTACAAAGTACGATACTAAACCAATGGCAATTACAGGTGATGAAATCGCCGCTCAAAACAGACTTACAATAACGATACATATAAAATTTACAAATGAAATTGAACCTGTATATAATTTTGATTCTAACTTTACACAATTTGCAGATTACAGCAGTGACCAGGATTTATCTTCAGTAGAACAGGTATTGGTTGAGGAAATTGTTGAGAAATTAATTGAAGATATTTTTAATAAATCAGTAGTTAATTGGTAGATATTATGACTGATTCAGATATTCTTAAATACATAGATGATCCTGGATTGCTTGTTCAATCAGACCTTAATCAGTTATACGAATTGATAAATAAACATTCGTACTTTCAAACAGCTAATATATTACTTCTTAAGGCCTTAAAATCTCAAAATCACAGTGATTTTGAACAACAATTATCTAAGTCGTCGGTTTATGTTGGAGATCGAGATTTGTTATTTAAATTCTTAAATAAAGAATTAGAAGAATTTGAAGTAAAAGATGAAGTTGTAGAGCAAGAAAAAATAGTTGATGAACTTACTGATTCCAAATTGTTAAAGAACAAAAATGTTAGACGAAAAATAATTGATAGTTTTGATGGAATGGGTGAAAATATTTCTGAAACCATTTCAAGTCAGTTGGAGTTTTCTACCTTAAAAGATAATGATAAAATAGAATATCCTTCAGAAATATATTTTATTGAAGAGGAACGCGTAGGGAAAAATAATATTATTACTATTGACGCTGATCCTGATGATATTCAAAAAATAAAAAAAAGAGATATTTTACATATAGATGAAGTAAGTGCATCTAAAAAAGAAGTTTATTTAGAGAAAAAACAAGAAATTAAAGAATCTTTTGAGTTGATTGAATCAGAAAAAATAGAAAAACAAAAAACGGTAGGAAAACAAAAACGAGGAGAATATTTCGATATAAATAATTACGCTGACGATGATGTTTTGAAAAAAGATGACAGCCTAATTTCTAAGTTTATTCAACAAAATTCTCGAATAATACCAAAAGAAACAAACGAAGAAAATATTGATATTTCGGAAGATAGTACAAGGGAGGATAGTAACTTATTATCAGAAACTCTAGCTAAAGTTTATATAAAGCAAAGATTATTTGAAAAAGCAATTTCGGCATATGAAAAATTAAGTTTGAAATATCCGGAAAAAAGTACTTACTTTGCAAGTCAAATTGAAATAATACAGGATAAAATTAATAAACAATAAAATACTTTGATATGTACGCATTAGTTTCAGTATTAATCATTATTGCGAGTATATTACTAACATTAATCGTGTTAGTTCAGAACTCAAAAGGAGGCGGATTAGCAGCGAATTTCTCCGGATCTAATCAAGTTATGGGTGTAAGAAAAACTACAGATTTTCTTGAAAAAGCAACTTGGACATTAGCAGTTAGCTTGGTAGTTTTAAGTGTAGTTGCTACAATGACTATACCTAGAGGTGGAGTAGAGGTTAAATCAAAAATTGAGCAACAAATTGATAATGCTATTGATCCTACGCAAATGCCACAATTCCCAACTTCAGTTCCGGAAACTGAAGAAACTGGTGACGGAGAATAATAGCTGTTTATAAAAATATATTGAGTGTCAGTCTGTCATAAAGGCTGACACTTTTTTTATGCAAAACTCTTTGGCATAAATTATGATCAATAGCTTTTCGTAAAATAAAAATAAGTTAAACAATTTAAATATTAATAAAGATGTCAAAATTTAAGTACAGACCACTAAAAGATAGAATTTTAGTTGAGTCTCATAAAGCTGAAGCAAAAACCGCAAGCGGAATCATCATTCCTGATTCGGCACAGGAAAAACCTCAAAAAGGAACTGTTATAGCTGTTGGTGATGGGAAAAAAGATGAGCCAATGACATTAAAAGTTGGTGATATTGTTATTTATGCTAAATATGGCGGAACCGAAATTAATATTGATGGTACAGATTATTTGATTATGCGTGAAGACGATATTCTTTTAGTTGAATAATTAAATTAAGTTAAAAAAATAAAAAAATAAAGACATGGCAGCTAGAGAATTAAAATTTGATATTGATGCACGAGATCAGCTTAAAAAGGGGATCGATAAATTAGCAAGTGCTGTAAAAATTACATTAGGCCCAAAAGGTCGTAATGTTGTTATAGAGAAAAAATTTGGAGCACCTCAAGTAACTAAAGATGGTGTAACCGTAGCTAAGGAAATAGAATTAAAAGATAAATTCGAAAACTTAGGCGCACAAATGGTTAAAGAAGTAGCATCTAAAACTAACGATGATGCTGGTGATGGAACAACAACTGCAACTGTATTAGCTCAATCAATTATTAATGTTGGTTTAAAAAATGTAACCGCCGGAGCAAATCCTATGGATTTAAAACGTGGTATCGATAAAGCGGTTAAAAAAGTTGTTGAAAGCCTTAAAAAGCAATCTCATGATGTTGGTGATACCAATGATAAAATTGAACAAGTAGCTACAATTTCTGCAAATAACGATACTGTTATTGGTAAATTAATTGCTGATGCTATGAAAGCAGCAGGACGCGAAGGCGTTATTACTGTTGAAGAAGCAAAAGGTACTGAAGATGAGCTAAAGACTGTTGAAGGTATGCAATTCGATCGTGGATATATTTCTCCATATTTTGTTACTGATACTGACAAGATGGAAGCAGTTATGGATCAACCATATGTTCTTCTTACCGATAAGAAGATTTCTACTATGAAAGATCTTATGCCTATTCTTGAACCTGCAGTTCAAAGTGGAAAACCACTTATGATTATTGCTGAAGATATCGATGGAGAAGCATTAGCAACATTAGTAGTAAATAAAATTCGTGGTTCATTAAAGGTTGCTGCTGTTAAAGCTCCGGGTTTTGGTGATCGAAGAAAAGAAATGTTAGAAGATATTGCTGTTTTAACAGGCGGTACAGTTATTACCGAAGAAAAAGGTTTAGCATTAGAAGGAGCAACTCTTGATATGTTAGGTACTTGCGAAAAAATTGTTATCGACAAAGAAAATACTACTATCGTTAATGGTAATGGAGCAAAAGAAAACATTGAAGGTCGAGTAAATCAAATTAAATCTCAAATCGAAGCTTCAACTTCTGATTACGATAAAGAAAAATTACAAGAACGTTTAGCTAAATTATCTGGTGGAGTTGCTGTTATTTATGTTGGTGCTGCTAGCGAAATGGAATTAAAAGAAAAGAAAGATCGTGTTGATGACGCATTGAGTGCAACTCGTGCTGCTGTTGAAGAAGGAATTATTCCTGGAGGTGGAGTAGGTTATATTCGTGCTATTTTAGATTTAGAACAATTAAAAGGCGAAAACGAAGATGAAACTACTGGTATAGCTATCGTTAAGAGAGCTATTGAAGAACCGTTGCGTCAGATTGTTGAAAATGCAGGAATCGAAGGATCAATTATCGTTCAGCAAGTAAGAGAAGGAAAAGCTGATTACGGTTATAATGCACGTACAAATAAATTTGAAAATTTATACGAAACAGGAGTTATCGATCCTACAAAAGTTGCCCGTATTGCATTGGAAAATGCAGCATCTATTGCAGGAATGTTCTTGACAACGGAATGTGTCATTATTGAAGAGGAAGAAGAAGCAATGCCTCCAATGCCAGGTGGTATGGGTGGAGGAATGCCAGGAATGATGTAAGAAATCAATCATCCTTGCTAGTTCATATTGGCAAGAAACTTAAATATATATTTCAACCCTTTGTGGCTTTGAGCGCAAAGGGTTTTTTTATTTTTTAATGGTCATTTCTGCTAAAGAGAGTATCGTATTATATTATATTAAAGCACTAGCATCCGAAAGTCGGGATATTAAAAAGCCCTCAGAATCTTGTATTTTTGAGTTTGACAAAAAACTTTATAAAATATGGGACTCTTCAGGCGAAACAAAAATAACAATAAACCAC
>JAQIBH010000072.1 GCA_027859205.1 Bacteroidales bacterium
TTATAATAACTTGAATTAAAAATATAGGAAATACATTATAATAATAAACATTTTATATTAAGTTTTTAAAAAAGTTTTCATAATCCGCAATAAATCATACTGCATTATTGGTTTAGAAATATAATCATCGCATCCGGCATCAAGTGCTTTTTCTTTATCACCAATAACAGCATTTGCTGTTTGAGCAACTATGATTAATTCAGGTCGTTTTTCCTTTATAAGTTTAGTTGCTTCGTATCCATTCATATCAGGCATTTTAATATCCATTAAAACCAAATCGATATCTGGATTTTCTATACATACTTTAACGGCATCTGTACCATTTTCGACAGTTAAATAATTTGTTTCTAAATCAATTAATAATTCTTTTAAAAGTTCAGAACTAACCTTATCATCTTCGGCAATAAGAATTGTTTTATCAGAAAAAGTAGTTGTACTGCTAATTTCAGGTTTTTCTTTTTCGTCTATCTCATTATTTTCAGGAACAACATAAGGTAAAATCACAAAAAATGTAGTGCCTATTCCTTCTTCTGATACCAGATTAACTCTACCTCCCATAAATTCTGTATATTTTTTCACAACAAATAAGCCAATACCTGTTCCGCCATAATCCCTGGTCATTGTCTCGTCAACCTGTCTGAAAATGCTAAAGATAATCTCATATTTTTCCTTTGAAATACCAATTCCGGTATCTTTAACATAGAACCTAAGAAAAGGCTTACCCTTTTCTTCAATCTTTTCGTAGCCATATTCAATAAAACCTTCCCTTGTAAACTTCAAAGCATTTTTTAAGAGATTTAGGATAATTTGTATAAACTTGGCTTTATCGGTATAAATTAAAATTTCTTCTTCATCAGCAGAAGGCTTATATATAAGATTTGCCTTGCTTTCAAGTTTTAATTGTTCTACAAGAGCCAATTCCTGGATTGATTGCATTAAAGTTGCGAGTGAGTGGGTTTCTTTAACTACATTAACCTGTCCTACCTCAAGCAAAGTAACATCGAAAATATCCTCAATAATCTCGAGTAAATGACTACCACTACGATTAATAATTCCTGCAAAATTTAAGGCTTTATCCATTGCAATATTTTCTCGTATTAAGGCTGAGAAACCAATAATAGCGTTAAGCGGTGTTCGTAGTTCATGCGACATTGTTGCCAGGAACGCCGATTTTAGACGATCCGATTCCATAGCTTTTTCATAGGCAACTTTTAATTCATTCTCTGCTTTTTTTCTTTCAATAGAAATACTCATTTGGTGAGATACAAATTCGAGCACTTCTAAATCCTTTTCGGTATATGCATCCTCATTTTCATAATTCTGTACAGCGAAAACACCATAAGTTTCTCCTTTAATTTTTAAGGGAACACCAAGCCACACTTCCGGTATTGTTCCAACAAACTCAACTTCACCCATTTCCTCAAGCCTCTTTGCTTCATTTTTTGTAAGTAATGCAGACTTTTCAGATTTAAAAACATAGTTTGTAAACGTTTTTCCTGCATTCCATGTAACAAAATTATCTTTTTCATCAAGCATGTAGGGCGAGGTGAATGTATCGTCATCTTTGTTATAAAATGCAACATAAAAATTCTTTACATCAATAATTAGCTGGACCTGATCTTTTATAATGTCAATTAATTCATCGAGGTTTTCAGCCGTATTTGCCGCCTGCGAAATGTCGTAAATAATTTTTTGCAATAATTCGGCATGTTTACGTTCTGTTATATCATTTGCAACACCAACTAAAGCCAAAGTATTTCCATTGTCATCTTTTATTAAAGACGTTGAAAGCGAAATCTGAAACTCACTACCATCCTTACGTTTATTCCATAATTCACCATGCCAGCCACCTTTAATGGTTTTCTCCAAAATTTCATTTTGTAATTCAAGTGTATTTTTAGAGGATGCAAACAAGTTCATTTTCTTGCCAATAAGATCTTCTTCCTTAAATCCATAAGTATTAAGAAAAGCATTATTTACAAATAATATATTATTATCTACATCGGTCATACTAACCAAATCGCTAATACTACGTATAGCATGTGCCAGAGTATTTATTTTTTCCTCGTTAAGTTTTCGTTGTGTAATATCGCGGTTAGTTCCTCTGCGACCCAAAAATTCTCCTTTACTATCGAAAACAGGTCTGCAAATATGTTCAATCCAGCGTTCTTCGCCATCGGCTCTAATTAAACAAAATTCATATGAAGAAAGCATCTCATCTTGCCTGTTTACATGTTTAAAATGTGCTTTACTCAATTCTCTAAAATCCGGATGAATAATTTCAATCATAAAATCCGGATTTGTATAAAATTTTTCCGCGGGATAACCACTGATTTTTTCGCATGAGGGTGAGATATAAATATACTTTCCTTGTGGATTTATCCAGTATTCCCAGTCATTAGTATGATCGGCCAGCAAACGGAACTTTGTTTCGCTTTCTTCGAGTGCCTCAAGCGCCTTTCTTCTATCTGTAATATCATAAATAATAAGAATTACATTTTCGATTTTTCCCTCAAGTGAAAGTATCGGATCACCAATAATTTCAAATAATTTATTATTTAAGGTAATTTCCTGACTTTCGCGTTTACCCGATTCAAATACGGTATCCCAAATACAATTATCAGGTTTTTTATCAACATTATATAAAAGTTGCCAGATATATTTTGCTTTTAATTTTTGTTTAGAAATTCCAAAAAAATGAATGGCTGAACTGTTGCTATTTACAACAATCCCTTCTCTCCCGATAAGGAAAATCACATCCTTAAAAGAATCAAAGGTAGTTTGCCATTCTTTTGCTGATTTTTCAATGGTTTTTCGTGCTATATTCCGCTCTGTAATATCAAGGGCGGTAAAAGTTACTCCTTTGCTCAGATCCTTTGGATCAAAGGCTGATGAGCTTAAAATGATATCGATTATTTCACCATTTTTACACTTCCAGTGGGTTTCTACAGAACCGGTTCCAGGTTCTTCTAATTGTTTGTACTTTTCTTTTCCAACAAATTCGTATTCTTCCCGATTTGGATAAAGTATTATAGCGCCCTTATTAATTAACTCGTTTTCGGAATAACCAGTCATTTGGCAAAGCTTATCATTTACATCAGTAAATACACGATTTACAAGCACACCAATACCAACAGGGGAAGCCCTGAAAATACTCTCTATTCTTTCCTGATCCTCTTTTAGAGCTAATTCGGCCTGTTTATTTTCAAGTTTAATGTTATATTCTGATACTGCTCTTTCTATAGATGGAACCAACCTGGTAAGATTATTTTTCATTAAATAATCTGTTGCTCCTGCCTTTAAAGTTTCTACTGCTACATCTTCGCCAATTGTGCCCGAAACAACAATTACAGGTAAACACTCTAAACGCTCCCTGATTGTTTTTACAGCTTCAGATCCCGAAAATCCCGGCATAACATAATCAGAAATTATTAAATCCCACTTATTGTCAAGCTCTTTTATTAATTCTTTTTTTGTATCAATTCTTTTCCAATCAACGCTCAACTTATGCTTTTGAAATTCAATAAGCATCAAATCTATATCATCAGGAGTATCTTCGATAAATAATATTTTTAAAGGATTTTTCATTTATTATATATTATTTAAATTTTATTATTGTTCCAGCCTTTATGGCAAACAAGTTCTTAATTGTCAATCGGTTTTTTATTTAGAATTAACCAATACAAACCCAGATTCTGAATTGTTTCCCTGAAACTTTCAAAATCAACCGGTTTTTGTATATAACTGTTGGCCCTTAATTTATAACTATCCACAATATCTTTTTCCTGACTTGAAGATGTAAAAATGGTAACAGGTAGAAAACTGGTTTTTTCATTTGCTCGGATTTCTTTTAATACCTCAAAACCATTTAATTTTGGAAGATTCAAATCCAGCAATATCAACGCAGGAAGTTCGTCGCAGTTTTTATCTTTGTACCTCTTTTTGCAAAACAAATACTCCAGAGCTTCTTCGCCATCTTTTACTACGTCGAGCTGACTGTTAACATAACCCGTATTTAACGCAAGTTGAACCAGTTCAATATCGTCGTCGTTATCTTCAACTAGAAGTATTTTATTATTTACCATAAGCATTTAACTTATTTTTTTAATAAATAGTTCAATCAGATATATTGCTAACATATAATTTATTATGCCTTGACAAATTAACATTTTAATATTTAAAAAGCAATAATTCCTTATTGATTATTGACTAACTTTAATTGATAATGGCAGTAGTTTAAAATAACGTTGTAGAATGTAAAATTCCAGGACTAAAGTCCCGGAGATTCTATGCTTAACTAATACCAGCCTTAAGGCTGTGGTTATAGAAATACCAACGTTAATAGGCTTCAGCCCTATACAGTTATCAACGCTATTTTAAACCAGAGCCTTGATAATTTATAACTTTAGCTTTTAAAAATTAAATAAAAAGTGGATCCTTCATCAATTTTACTTTCAACCTCTATTTCGGCATCATGACGTTTAATTATCCTTGAAACAGTTGCCATTCCAATACCTGTTCCGGCAAATTCATTTTCGGTATGCAATCTCTGAAAAGGAAGAAAAACTTTATCGACATACTTTATGTCAAAACCAACTCCGTTATCTTTAATAAATACCACTTTTTTATTGTCTACCAATTTTGTTCCTATTTCGATAATTGTTTTTGTGTTTTTAGATGTGAATTTCCAGGCATTCGTGAGCATGTTTTCGAGTAAAATTGTAATTAGCTTCGAATCGCAAAATATCTTAATTGATTTTTCTATTTTAATAACAGCTTCCCTGTTGGGTTCTGCACTTTTAAGATCTTTTAGAATTTTATCGGAAACTGAAGAAATATTCACTTCTGTTTTTAGAATTCCCTGACGTGAAATTCTTGAAAGAGCAAGCATATCATTAATGAGCTGTTCCATTTTTTGACTTGAAACTTTTATTCTGTTTAAATAATGAACACCTTTTTCGTCGAGTTTATCTTTATACAAATCAACAAGTGCTGTACTAAAACCATCGAGCCGTGTTAATGGAGCCCTAAGATCATGTGAAACCGAATACGAAAAAGCTTCCATTTCTTTGTTTGCCATTGCGAGCTTTTCATTTGCTATACCCAACTGCCTTCCCGATTCATTTACGTCTTCGAGCAAAAAAAGTAAGGCTGTTTGCGATTCTTTGAGTTTCGATGATTGTTCTTCAAGTTTTTCGGTTCTTTCTTTAACCAATTTTTCAAGATTCTTATGATGTTTTTCTAAACTTTCCTCTGCCTCCTTTCGCTCTGTTATATCAACGAATGATACAAAAACCCTCTCCCACGTTTTGTGTGAATCTGGTGGAATATTTAAAGATAAAAATAAGTATTTATAAATTCCCTCAGGAGATTTGATTTTAATTTCTGTTTCATATTTTGTGTCTCCATTAACCATACTTACCAATTCGTTTTTAAAAACCTGCCACGATTCTTCCACAAACCAATCATTGAGTTTTGATGTAAGTTGAGCGACGTCATCAACTCCATAAAACTCCATGCTTTTTTTATTCACAGCAATTATTTTAACTAATCCTGCTAGTTTCTCAAGTTCTTTTGGATTCTGATCAAAATATTTACTAAAATCCTTTACTCCTTTTGCTGTTAATTTTTCCAATTCATTTTTAATATTTGAAAAATCTTCTTCCCAAATTGGAATCGGAGCATAATCAAAAAGAATTTTGTTTTGGTAATTACTTTCCTGTAAGTCTTTTTCGGCTGACTTAAGAACTGAAATATCTTCTTTAATTCCAACAAAATTTATTATTTTATGATTCTCATCGAACAAAGGGAAAATAGATGCAGATTCATTATATAATTCACCATTCTTTTTCTTATTTAAAAATTCACCTTTCCAAACTTTACCCGATTTTATGGTATCCCACAATTCTTTGTATTCCTCTTTACTTTTATTTCCAGATTTTAGGACACGTGAGTTCTTCCCTATAAGTTCATTTAATTCATAACCTGCAATTTCAATAAATTTAGGATTAGCAAATTCAATGTGACCATTTATATCTGTTATAACTAAACTTAAAGAACTTTGTCGCACTACAAGTGAAAACTTTTGAAGCTCTTTTTCGGCTAATTTACGATCGGAAATATCTGAATGCGTTCCTATAAGGCGTACGGGTTCTTTATTTGTGGTCCATTCAATCACTTTACCACGATCAAGTATCCATTTATAAGTTCCGTCTTTACATAAAACTCTGTGTTCACTTGCGTAATATGATGTTTCTCCCTTTAAATGACGATTTAAATCTTTATAAACTCTTTCTTTATCGTCGAGGTGCACTCTTTTATCCCATTCATCAATAGAATTTCCTATTTCATGATCATCGTATCCAAGCATGGCTTTCCATTGATGCGAAAAATACACTTTATTGGACATTGTATTCCAGTCCCAGATTCCATCGCGGCTTCCTTCGAGAGCAAACTTCCATCGTTCTTCACTTTCGTCTAATGCTTTTTGCATTAAGAAATTCATATTCTGTCGATACATTAAACTACCTAATAACATAGTTCCTACAGGATAAATTAAAATTACAGGCCAGAATATTTTTTTAAAAGTGAGTAATGAAGATTTTTCGGGCAAAAACAGAGTACATCCAAGCATCACAATATGCACCAATAGACCTAATAAAAGAAGCTCCAGTGCATTATTCTTTTTTTCGTTTCGTTTCCTGAATTGTCGCCAGATAATACCTATAAGACCTGATGAAACGATAACTGCAATACCCATCCACATTCCATCACCACCCATAAAAATTCTAAATGCTGCAGTAATCATAATTGCTATTATGGTTGGAAAGCTACCGAAAAACAAACCCGAAACTGCCAAAAGAATAGATCGCGTGTCAAAAACCAAACCCGGATATAAAGTCCAAGGAGTTAACATCAATACTATTCCTATTCCTCCTATTACGAATCCTAATAAAACTTTTAAATACCACCTTTTCGATAATTCTGTTCTTGTCCAGAAATAATCATACAACATGGCGAATGCTAGCAATATAGCTGTATTCTGAATTAAACCTAATACGATAGAGTCTTTCATATATTTATTGTTGTAAGTCGATAATTGTTAGCTGTGAGCATTGAGCCGCAGGCTTCAAGCTTCTGGCTGTTATTTTATTTCCTGATTTACTATTGATTATTATTAATTATTTAAAACTTCTGCAAGTTCCACCCCCTAACCCCAGTCTGCCGACAGGCATGCCCTCAAGGGGGAAATAATTCGTGACTATTATTTGGTTCTTTTTACTTTTTACCTGCCAGTCCGGCAGGCGGGCTTTTTTCTTGTTTCAGTTCTTTTATCTCATCTTTTAACTCTTTCATACGAAATTCGCGTCCAACAAAAAGTTCGTGATATTTTTCAAGGTCTTTGTTTTTTTCTATGAGTTCTTTATTTTTTTCTCCTATTTCAGAAGTTCGTTCCTTTACCAATTTTTCAAGACTATTTTGATATTTTGCAAGTTCTGCTTCAGTTTTTTTACGCTCAGTAATATCGTGAACAATGGAAAAAAGAACATCTTGATCTTTTAAAACAACTTTTCCAGAAAATACTTCCACATCTTTAAAATCACCACTTTTAAGTTTGTGTTTAAAGTTAAAATAGCCCTTTTCACCTTTTCTAACAAGCTCCATTTCTTCTTTTATTTCTTTTTTTGAAAGAATATTTAAATCATGTATAAACAGTTCCTCAACAAATTGTTTGTATGTATAACCATAGAAATTAATAGCTGCTGAGTTAGCGTCTAATAATTTTCCATCTTCAACATCTATAATATACATAATGGCATTAGTTTTTTCAAAAATATTACGGAATCGTTCTTCGCTTTCTTTTAATGTTTGCAAAATTTCTTGTCGCACGGCAATATCCAGAACTATTGATACAAATGCACTTTTTTCATTAAAAGTTGTAAGTTGCAAATGGACCTCAACCGGGTACATCGATTTATTTTTTCTTTGATGAAAGGTTTCAAAAACAATTTGTGATTTTTTGCCGGATTTTAAAGGATTTAATAATTTTTCGAATTCTATAGAATCTATTTCAGGTGTTAAGTCTAAAGGAGATAATTTTACTAATTCATACTGAGCATAGCCAATATTTAGCTCAGCACCCTGATTTACATATAAAAATTTCAAGGTTTCGGAATCGAAAATGTAAATTTCGTTCAAAGATTGATCAATAATATCGGCAAATTGCTTTGTTTGAAGGTTGGCGTTTTTCAATTCTATTCCGGTGTCTTTTAATTCCTTTATTATCAGTCTGTTATATAGCTTTTGTTCTTGATCTTTATCTTCAATTTGTAAATAGTTTGAAAATATTTTATTCTGCTCCCTTATTTTTTTTGAGATCCATACTCCATACAGAAACAACAGAAAAGAAATAATTAATAAAGTAACTAAAAATTTTATAATTCGGCTTTTTGTTTCAACCAAAAGCTTATTTTCTATTTTTTCAATTTTTGCGGTTAAATTATCGTAATAATCGCCTGCCCCTATAATCCATTCCCAATCCCTGTAACTTCCAATATATGATACTTTCGCCTGCGGAATTGTGTCAGTCATTTTTTTAAACATATAATCGATAAATCCTCCATCGGTATTTTGTATAGCCTCCATTTCTAACTGAAATATTTTCAATCCGTTGGGGTCGGTCATATCACTAATGTCTTTTTTACCATTAATAAGTTTCCCGTCAAAAACCAAAGCGTTTCCATCAAAAGTATTAACAAAAACATAGCCATCGTTTCCAAATCTAATACTTGCAATGTAAGTGAGAATTTCTTTCTGAATCAACGTATTAGGTCTATAAGTAGAAATTTGATTCTTAAAATCTATATAATCCAATACTTGCGAAACTTCGTTTTTTAATGCTTGTTTTTGATTTATAATTGAATTCTCTGTTAACAATATTTTTTCGTTTTTTACAGTATTTAGTTCTGCAAATAACCACACCATGCCCGTTATTACAACTGAAATAAACGACGATGTAAGCAACAGTATCAAAATAATTCTTCTTACACTCATATTTTAATTGATTATAGTTTATTTAACATTATTTAAAATTCACGAGCTTTTTTCGGATCAACATATTCCCGATCAAGGTTGGTTACATTTAGTTTTAAGAATTCATCCAGATTATAACCCATTTCTTCAATTGCTCTGCTGTTAACTTCTAAAATATTTCCGTCAAAATCGGATAAATACATAGCATCACCTGCCTGTTCAATAATTGTGCGAAATAGTTCTTCGCTTTCTTTTAAATCTATTGTTCTTACGTGTACTTTTTCATCCAGCGATTTATTTAGATCATCTAATTAAACATTTTTTAATGATAATTGATATTTTAAATAAAAATTTCGTCGCGAAAAATATTCCAAAATGTAGGAACCAAACATTCCTAAAATATTTGCGCTAATCAGAAAAAATATATTATTAATTAAAAAATCTTTAGGTACATTTTGATAAGCTGTAATTGATAATAAACAAAAAATTATAAGTCCAAAACCGGTAATTGTGGCCCAAACAAACCTAATTCTTGTTATTAAATAATTATAAATAAGAACCAGAATAATGCCAACGTAATAAAATACTTTTCCGTTATACGGCGAAATCCATATAATTGCAATAATTCCCATTCCGGCAATTAAAACTGAGGATATTGCTGCTGCCTGCCACCAATTTTTAAATTGCTTTTGAAAAGAAAGCGAAAAAATAATTATTAATAAGGGTATTACAAATAAAAAACGAATTACAAAAGCCTGGTTTTTTATTTCCGGGATTAAAATAATATCTAAGAATGCAAACAAAGAATAAAGAATTATCCCTAAAATCAGGGCAAATCTACAAATCAAGATTGAAGATTTATAATAATCGGCTAAAAACTCTTTTTCAAGATTACCTGCAAACTTAAGAGTAAAAGGATTTAAGCCCATTTTAACAGAGGATTCAAAAAACTCATTTATTTGGATATTTCTTTTAAAAATCATATTTCAATGTTAATTATGTTTCTGTTACAACAAATTACTCATTGTCAATTGTACGCATGCTGTCAGTTTGAAGTTGCCAAATATAAGTGTTGAGCCGCAAGCTACGTGCTACAAGCTTCTGATTCCTGTCTCTTGACTTATACTCACTTTTCGACATTATTCATTGTTAATCTGACTACGGCAGACAAGTTGTTAATGGTTTTAAATCTACTTTTATCATTTTACTTTTTATCTTTTATCTTGTTTCAATTGTTCAATTTCATCTCTGAGTTCTTTAATTCGGAACTCCCGTCCCACAAAAAGTTCGTTCATTCGTTCCACTTCTTTAAGTGTTTTTTCCTGTTCGGCTGTGCGTTCTTTCACTTTTTGTTCAAGACCCGTATTTAATTTCAAAATTTCTTCTTCGGCTTTCTTTATTTCGCTAATATTTCTCATAATTGCCAGGGCGCCGGAAAAATTATTATTCAATATCACTGGAGATATTCGCGCTGAATACCATTTTTTAATTCCCTCTATTTCCATATCATATTCAAATGTTGAAGACTTACCACTTTTTGCTTTATTATAAGCTTTTTCGAATAAATCATTTATATGAGGCGCCATTATTTCAGAGAATATTTTACCGATGAAATCTTCGGGTTTAACAAACAGAGTTTCTGACTTTGGTGAATGGTAATATGTAAACCGTTTATTTTCATCGAAACCAAAAACAAGATCGTCCATTGAGGTAACAAGGTTTCTGAATTTTTCTTCGCTTTCGGTTAATTCCTTGTTAAATTGCACTTCGAAGGTTATATCTCTTGATAAAACAAGAAGGTTAATAGGTTTTCCATCGGTGCCAATAATTGGTGAAACAATTGCATCCCACCATTTTGGGTTTCCTTTTTCGGTTGGTAAATACACCTTTATCTGACTACTTTTTCCTTGAGTTCCTTCTTTAACAGCTTTTTGAGCTGCTTTACGATCTACGTCTTTAAAGAAATTAATCCAGGATTTTCCTATATAATTCTGGATATTCTTAACCTCCAAAAGCTTTTGTCCACCCGGACTCATATATTGTAAATTTCCAGTGAGGTCCAACACTTTAATGCAATCGGAACTGTTTTCAATAATTTGTCTGTTAAATTCCTCGCTTTTTCTTAATGATCCTTCTGTCTGCTTGCGTTCGGTAATATCGATAAATGAGCCAAATATATATATTGGATTACCCTCATAGTCTTTAACTATGCTTGCTGAAAATTGAACAGGGAATACTGAACCATCGAATTTTTTGCCAATATCCTCACCGAATCGAAACCCTTTTTTTTCTAAAGCTTCCATAGTCTGATAGATTCCTTCGCCGTCCCAGAAATCTATAAGATTGCGTCCAATAAGCTCGTCTTCATTTTTATAACCCCACATTTTCACTGTTGCGTCATTCAAATAGACCACTACACCTTCCATATCAGTAATAACAATAGCATTTATAGATGAGGCGACAGCATAGTCCTTCATCAAAAGTGATTCCTCCATCTGCTTTCTTTCGGTAATATCTACACTTAGACCAAATATAAATTCGACCTTTCCATTTGAATCTAAGATTGGGGCAGCCGATCGTATAATATTTATATTGCTTCCATTTTTGTGAACCCATGTGGCTTCTGATGATACCTTTTCTCCATTCAATATTTTAGGAAAAAGCGACTGAAAAGATTTAATAGTATCTTCATCTACAAAATTCGTTATCAGTTGTCCGATTAATTCATTCTTTTCATAACCAAACATCTTAACAGTACTCGGATTACAATCAATAATTCTACCCTTAGTATCAAATATCTCACAACTATATGGTAGCACGTTGAATAAGAGACGATAATGTTCTTCACTCTTTTCAAGCTCTAGCACCGCGGTCTTACGCTCAGTAATATCCCGTATAATTTCAGTTGTTCCAATTTCGTCTCCGGCATTATTGTGCATTACAGAAACCGACATTTCAACCGGAATCCTATTATTATTTTTTGCTTTACGAATGGTTTCATAATTACTGATAGATTTTACTTTTTTCAGTTTTTGAAATGTTTCTTTTTGTTCCGGAATTAAATCATCAGGAACAAGAACAGACATATGCTTTCCAATAATTTCGTCTTTTGAATATCGAAAAAAGACTTAAAGCTGCCTTGTTTATACTAATAATTATGCCGTCGGGATTAGCAGTAATAATAGCATCATTTGCTGATTCAAATATTGATTTTAACAATTCCTGTGATTTTTCAAGTTGGGTAATTTTATAATCAAACTTGGCTAGTAGACGAAGATTATATTCTTTTAAATAAATTAAATCCTTGTCGATGGAAGGTTTACGAATCTTGAGTTCCCCTGAATTACTTTTCATAATTAAATCCCGAACCTCTTTCACAATAATTTCCGGTTCGGCAGGTTTTAAAATAAATTTATCGGCTCCCAGATCGAGTGCAAATTTTTTATCCTTTTCGGTAGTGTAGGTTGCTGTATAAAAAACAAAGGGTATTTCAGATAATTTTTCATTGGTCTTTACATGATAACATAACTGAAATCCGTCCATTTTAGGCATTAGGATATCGGAAATTATTACATCAATTTTCGTTTTTTCTAAAATTGCAAGAGCTTCGATTCCGTTGTGAGCCATATATGTATTATATCCCATTCCCTTTAAAAGTGCTTCGAGAACGTATAAATTATCAACAATATCATCAACTATTAGTATTTTCATGGCTATTTAATATTTAAATATTTTTTAAGGTCAATAATAAGTGTTTCCGGATTTATCGGTTTTTCGATATAACCATTGCATCCGGCATCGAGATCCTTTTTCTTATCGCCCAACATGGCAAATGATGTTACAGCAATAATTTGAGTTTGTTCATTTTTCTCAGAATTTCTGATTTTATTTGTGGTTTCGTAACCATCCTTTCCGGGTAACTGAATATCCATTAATATTAAATCGAATTTTTCGTTTAAAGCAAAATCCAAACCTATATCGCCGGTTATTGCCTGTTTAACTCCACAATTTAGTTAATGCTAATTTAACGGAATATATTTAAATTCTTTGTTTAACGTTAGTTTTACATAAGCTCCTTTGTCTTTATTGTTTCCAACTTCGATATTTGCATTATGCGAATCGGCAATTAGTTTTACCATGTATAAACCAAGCCCAACTTTTTTATCGTGATGTTGCTGTCCCATACTAAATGGCTCAAACAAAGAACTCAAAGCCTGATCTGAAAAACCATTGCCATTATCTTTTATAAGTAGTTCGATGTCATCGTAAGTCTCGTTTATATTTATCGATATTTCAATTTTCTCTGTTGCATGTATAATAGAATTTTCTATTATCTGAGAAATACTCAATTGTAGCAATTCCGAATCTCCTTCAATACTTAAATCTTTATTTTTATAATCTCTTGAAATGTTAACTAGCTTATCTGAATTAACTTTTAATAATTCGTTAATAATTCCATCTATTAAATCATTTAAAGAGATTTTTGAAGGTATAAGTTTTCTGTGTTTGGATTTTAACGATGTTATAATTAAGGCCATTTGGGAGAATTTTTCAAGTCGATCAGATGATTCTTGAAGATATCTAAGATAAACTAATAATTTTTCGGATTGAATTTTTTCTTTAAGTAAACCTAAAAATCCTTTTATCCCATTTAGAGGAGTACGTATTTCGTGACTTAATAAATTAAGGAATTCGGTTTTTGCATCATCCAGTAATTCAAGTTCCTGGTTTGCCTTTTTAAGCTGAAGTGTTCGTTCAGCAACTTCTTCTTCTAACCATTTATTTACTTCGTTAAGCTTTAACTGGGCCTTTCTAAGTACGACATGTGTTTTTACACGCGCGCACAGTTCTTTTTTATTAAAAGGTTTGGTAATATAATCGATTCCACCAATTTCAAAAGCCCTGGAAATACTTTCAATATCATTCCTTGCTGTAATAAAAATTATTGGTATTTCATTTTTATCGGGCATTTCTTTAATTTTTTTACATACAGTAAATCCGTCCATTTCGGGCATCATCACATCCAGTAAAATAAGTGTAAAATTGTCTTTTTTTATCCAGTCAATCGCATCGGGCCCCTTAGTAGTATATTCAATTTCGTATATATCGCAGCTAAGCGAGTTTGCTAAAACCTGAATGTTTTTAGGATTATCGTCAACAATTAAAATTTTACTTTTTTCCATAACACTACATATTTTTTACACCAATATTTTCTGGTAATGAAAAACCCAATAAAGTTATATCATCTACCTGATCAAGATTTCCCTGCCATTGATCCAGTGCTTTTTCAAATATTTTATTTTGTTTAGGGAAAGAATAATTATAACTTTTTGCAATTAGGTTTATTAATTGGTTTTGTTTAAATTTTTTCTCTTTAGGTCCTCCAAACTGATCCTGTAATCCATCAGAAAAAAGATAAATTTTATCATCTGAATTAAGGTTGATTTCAAGATTTACAAAATCCTGATGTTGAAGATTATATCCAACGGTATTTTTTATTCCTTTTATTAGATCGACTGTTACCTTCGGGTTTTTGAAATTGAATTTACTTTCCGTCTTGTTTATTTCTATATTTTCTGTCGATTCAACTCCTTTTTTAGCAATTATAATTTGAGAATTAGCTCCTGAAAATTGCATTTTATTGAGATTTTTATCAATAATACAAAGACTCAAGTCAACACTATCGTTCGAAAAATTTTCATTAGCCGAAGTAAATCGTATTATTTCTTTTTTTAGTAATTCAAGTATTTCACTAGCCTGTAAATCGAGATAATTAAAATGTATATTATTTAAACTATTAATAACCAGCATTGTTAACATAGCACCCGGAATTCCATGTCCTGTGCAATCACCGACTACAAGATAGATCTTATTGTGCCTTTCTTTTATCCAGTAAAAATCACCACCGATAATGGCTTGGGGCCTGAAAAGAAGAAAGTTATTTGGAATAATGGTATTTAATTGCTGATCGGATGGTAAAGAAGATCTTTGAATATTTCTTGCATAATTGATACTGCTAAGTAAATTATCGTTACTATGCTTTAAATCCTTATACAAATCGTTAATCTTCTTTTTTGAATTTTGAAGTTCAAGGTGCGTATTAACCCTAGCTAAAAGTTCCTTTGAATTAAAAGGTTTGGTAATATAATCAACAGCTCCATAATCAAAACCTTTCACTATACTTTCCACATCGGTTTTTGCGGTAATAAAAATTATTGGTAAATCCTTAAATGCTTCATTTTCCTTAATTTTTGAACATATTTCGTAACCATCCATTTCTGGCATCATAACATCAAGTAAAATCAGATCAAAAGAGTCTTTATTTAACCACTCGATTGCATCGTAGCCATTTGTTGTATATTCAATTTCATATTTGGCATCACCCAAAGTATTAGCTAAAACCTGAATATTTTTAGGGTTATCATCAACTATTAAAATTTTATTTCTCTCCATTATTTAATGCCATTAGTTACTTCACTTATTCGTTTTTATTTTTTAAATTGGATTCGAATTTTTTGAATAATTGTAAAAGTAAAAGTACCTTTTCCACATTGAAAGAATCATTTGCCATCTTTAATGCAGTACCATATTGCATACAATTTTTTGAATTATATTTTTGCCCTTGTTCTTGTAGTTTTGTTGAAAAATCGGAAACCAGTTTTTGAGAACGCCGTGCTTTAATAGAATTCCATATTGGTAGGGCCTCATTGTTAAAGTCATTAATAAATTCCGGCTTTATTAGCTCAGGTATATCTAACTCTGTTAATTCAAGATTGTTTGTAGTTTGCTTTAATTCTATTTTCTTTTTTTTGTAAGGTAAATGGTTTGTTAATAAGGCGATTAGCTCAATTAGCTGAAAAGGTTTAATTAAATAATTATTAAACCCGGCTTTTAAGATTTTTTCCTTTTCATTTTTATACGATGATGCAGTAACTGCAATCACCGGAATTTTTTTTAATTTATTATTGCCTTTTATTTTTTTTATAGCCTCGTAACCATCCATTACCGGCATTCTGATATCAAGAAAGATGATATCCGCTACAATATCAAGTGCTAATTTTATTCCCTGTTTTCCATCATAAGCATGAAAAAGTTGCAGGTTCCATGGTTTTAGGTATCCGATAAGTAAATCATGATTTGATTGTACATCGTCAATTATAAGAATTTTTGAATTTTTAAATTGAATAGTTTCCGGAATTATAACAGGTTCTTGTTTAGCTTGAGTTTGTGTTTCGGCTAATGCAATATTCTTTAAAGTAAAAGAAAATTGAGTTCCGACATTTAAAGTACTGTCAAGCTTAAGTTCACCTCCCATTTTTTCAATAAACTTTTTTGAAATCGCCAAACCAAGTCCTGTTCCCTTATATTTTTTAGAATCGATATCTTCCGTTTGATTAAAAGCTTTGAGAACTCTTTTATGATCTTTTTTCGCAATACCTATACCAGTATCTTCAACAGAGAAATATAGATTTACATGATATTTTGATTTCTCCTGTACTTTAACTTTTAAATATACAAAACCAGAATCGGTAAATTTAATTGCATTATTAATTAGGTTAATAAGCACTTGTTTAAGTTTTAGTTCATCGATTAGAATATTTAATCGGGAGTCTATAGATGTTTCCGGGATAAATTTTATGCCTTTCTCAATGCTTTTAATTTCGAACATTTTTGTTAAATCATTTAAAATAAACGAAATATTTGCAGGGTCATTTTGCAATTCTATTTTGCCGGCTTCAATTTTCGAAAAATCAAGAATGTCATTAATTAAATTCAATAATAATTTCCCGCTTGAATTTATTGATTCGATATAGTCTTTTTGAATAGGGTCGGTAATGCTGCTGCTAAGAATTTCTGAAAATCCCAGTATGGCGTTCATTGGGGTTCGAATTTCGTGGCTCATATTTGCAAGAAATCCACTTTTCGCATCGGTTGCCAACTCGGCTTTTTCCTTTGCTTTGATAAGTTCTGATTCTAATTCTTTTTGTTTGGTAACATCCATATTTGTACCTATCATTCTTACGGGTTTTCCGTCTTTATCGCGATATACTTTGGCCTTTGCTTTAATAACTCTAATGGCGCCATCGTCATGGACAATTTGAAACTCAATATCATATTCTTTAATGCCCTTTAATGCATTTTTCATTGCAAAATTACTTTTTTCAGCCTCATCGGGATGTAATCTTTCAAGCCATGCATCATAAACACCGGCAAACTTATCCTTTTTAACTTTATAGATCTTGTACATTAATTCATCCCAAATAAGTTTATTTTGTACAACATCCCAATCCCAAATCCCAATATTAGAAACATTGGTAGCTAATGTAAGACGCTCAGTTTCAATTGCTAACTCATCTAAAGCATTTTTTCTTTGATTGGTTTCTAATATCAATGTAATTTGGTTAGCCATTGCCATGGCAAAATTCAGATCTTCTGTTGTCCATTTTTTGACCGAACCTGTATGTTCGCAACACATAACTCCATATACTTTTCCATTTAACCAAACAGGAACATCGAGCATGGAATAAATATTATTGGGCTCCAAATAGTGCTTATTAAATTCTGAAGTTCTTTTATCTGTCCTGGCATTTGAGGCGTCAATAAAATTTCCTGATAAAAGGGATTTAAAATAACTTGGAAAATCTTCAACTTTCAATTCAAATCCATTAGAGTGTTGTAAATTATGAGTTTTGTATAAATCTAAACACTCAATTCCAGATTTATCAGAATTCATTTTCCAAACACCGGTTCGTTGTATTTCCAATCCTGAAGCTATCTCTTCGGTAATTAATTTAATTGCTTCAGTAAATTCTTTCCCCATAACAATATCACCTTCGGTAATTTTAGAAATTATTTCGAATTGCTTTTTGAGTTTTATTTCATTTTGTTCTTTTAGTATTTCTGCTTCTTTATTTTTTGTGATATCTTCTTTCAAAGCTAAAAAATGCGTAATTTCATTTAGCTCATTCATTATAGGTGCAATAAAAACGTTTTCATAAAACAACTCACCGTTTTTTCTTTTATTTATAAGTTCTCCGTTCCACTCTTTCCCTGATAAGATTGTATTCCAAAGATTTTCAAATACTTTTTTCGAAGTTTTACCGGAAGCCAAAATGTTTGGTTTATTTCCCTGTGTTTCCTCTAGCGTGTAACCAGTAATTTCGGTATATTTTGGATTTACATATTCAATCTGTCCTGCTTTATCTGTAATTACTACGGAAACGGGACTATATTCTACAGCAAGTGACAATTTTTTGATTTCACCAGTTCTTTCTTTAACTATTTCTTCCAGATGATTCCTGTGATTTTCTATTTCTTTTTCAGTTTTTTTACGTTCCGTTATATCTCTGGCAATTCCTAACAAATGAGTTTTTCCCCAGATATTAATCCGATGAACTTTTAGTTCCATAAAGACTTTTGAACCGTCTCTACGATTTATTATAAATAGCTCAGGTTTATTTATATCAGCGATTAAGGCTTTCGCTAAAAGTTTTATGCCTCTAGTCAACTGATTTTTTGGTAAAAAATCTAATTTGAAAAAGTTTTTATCAATAATGTCTTCTCTATTTAATTTAAGTAATTTTTCCAATTCACGATTTCCATCAATAGTATATCCCTTAAGATCGCTGATGAATAGAGCATCAGGTGCATTATTAAATATAAGGCGATATCGTTCTTCACTGTTTTTTAAGGCTATTTCAACTTTTTTTCTTTCTGTTATGTCGCGGTAAATAGAAGTAAAACCTATTTCATCTCCTGCTTTATTAAGCATGACGGAAACTGATATCTCAACTGGTATCAGACGCTTATCTTTTGTTTTTCGATTGGTTTCAAAATGGCTGCTTGATTTTACTTTTTTAAGTTTTTTCAAGACTTCAATTTGTTCCTGAATTAATTCATCAGATGCAAGAAGAGACATATGTTCACCAATAATTTCGTTTTGAGTATATGCAAAAAGCTGCAAAGCTGCATTATTTGCATTTAATATTATACCTTCAGGATCATAAGTAATAATAGCATCGCTGGTTGATTCGAAAACAGATCTGAACAACTCCTGTGATTTATCGAGTTCAGAAATTTTATGCTCCAATTTGGCTACTAATCGTAAATTATATTCTTTAAAATAGAGATTATCTTTGTCAAGTGTTGGTTTGCGAATCTTAAATTTCCCTTCATTCTTTTTCATAATTAAATCACGAACCTCTTTCACAATAATTTCCGGTTCGGCTGGTTTTAAAATAAATTTATCGGCTCCAAGGTCAAGTGCAAATTTCTTATCCTTTTCGGTAGTGTAGGTCGCAGTGTAAAAAACAAAAGGTATTTCAGATAATTTTTCATCGGTTTTTACATTAAAGCATAACTGAAATCCATCCATTTTAGGCATAAGTATATCTGAAATAATAACATCTATTTCCGTTTTTTCTAATATCTCCAGAGCTTCGATTCCGTTGTGAGCCATATATGTATTATATCCCATTCCCTTTAAAAGTGCTTCGAGAACGTATAAATTCTCAACAATATCATCAACTATTAGTATTTTCATGGCTATTTAATATTTAAATATTTTTTAAGGTCAATAATAAGTGTTTCCGGATTTATCGGTTTTTCGATATAGCCAGTACATCCTGCATCGAGAGCCTTTTTCTTATCGCCAAGCATAGCAAAAGATGTTACAGCAATAATTTGAGTTTGTGCATTTTTCTCAGAATTTCTGATTTTTTTTGTAGTTTCGTATCCGTTCATTCCAGGCAGTTGGATATCCATTAAAATCAGATCGAATTTCTCCTTTATGGCAAACTCCAAACCCAGCTCTCCCGTAATAGCTTGCCTAACTTCACAATTTAGTGAATTTAAAATATATGTAATTAGATACATGTTTTTTTCGTTGTCTTCAATTACAAGGACTTTTCGCATAAGCTATTTTATAATTATTGTTATTCTCCACGCTTTGTTATTTTCCGCACTAATGTCGGAGTTTTATTCTCTGTCCTAAAGGACGGTGTTAGTTATTGTTGTTCTCCTGTTTACAATTGGCTAACTCCGGCATTTATGCTGGGGTTAGGGAGCTTAAAAGCTATGGGCTTTAGCCCATAATTTTCGCAAAACTATACTTTTCGCAAAATTCTTCATATTCCTGTTTCCAAGTATTCTTTCTATGATGTTCTTCTTGATTTTTTATATATTCACGAACTTTTGGTAACTGTGATTCACTTACGGAAACTGCAAAATACTCATCGGCCCATTCAAATTTACTATTGGTTAATCTATTTTTATTTATCCAAAATGATGATTCGCCCTTAATCAATTGGATAGTTTTAGAAATTGTCTCATCAGCGTTAAGCGAAATTAAACAATGAATATGATCTTTGTCACCATTAATGAAATCAATATAAATCTCTTTTTTCTTAGCATTTTCTTTGATATGGTTGAGAATATCCCACTTATTATCCACTGTAAGCAACGGAATTCGTTTTTTAGTGCCCCAAACACAGTGTATCCAAACTCTCACATATGACATACTTTTATAAGTTTTGGGCTAAAGCCCGGTTATTACTTTTGTTATTCTCCGCCCTAAAGGACGGAGTTAGCTACAACTTAACTTCTTCTTTCCAACCTCGGTCTTCCGACTTCCAACTTCTGTTTTCCTACTTTACATTATTCCGCATCGGTAGTGAAAAAGAGAACGTACTTCCTTTTCCAAATTCACTTTTAAGCCAAATATTACCCTTGAGTTTTTCAATGATTTTTTTCGATAAATAAAGGCCTAAACCTGTTCCTTCAATAACTTTACTATCCTTAGAGAAAATTTGACTGAAAGCGCTAAATAATTTATCCTGATCGCCTTTTCTTATTCCAATACCTTCATCAATTACAGAAACAATAATTTCATTTTTCCTTTTTTTTGCAATTATTGAAATCTTGCCTTCGTCAGTAAACTTAATTGCATTGTTTACTAAATTAATTATTACCTGCCTTATTCTTCGACCATCAGTTTTAATTTTGCTTTTCTCAAATCCTTCAGTATAAAGTTTCAATGATTTTTGATCTGCAAGAGGTTGTACAATTTCAATAACTTCCACAATGATTTCTTTCAGATCAGTTTGTTCAATTTCAAAATCCATTTTCCCGGCTTCTATTTTACTTAAATCGATTATGTCGGTTATAAGTGATAGTAAATGCGAAGCACTACTTTTAAGAAATGTTAGCTGTTTTGTTTGTTCTTTGTTTAAATCTCCGGCCAAACCCATAAGTAATATTCCAGAAAAGCCTATAATTGAATTAAGTGGTGTTCGCAGCTCATGACTCATTGAAGCAATAAACATTGATTTTAACTGATCGAGTTCCAGAAGTTTTATGTTGACACTTTCAAGTGACAGGTTGGTTTCGTTAACGTCTTCGAGAATAGAAATCATTGCAATTTGTGCATCTTCTAATTCCTTAGTGCGTTCTTTAATAAGATCTTCTAAATTTTCACGATATGTTTTGAGTTCATTTTCTGCCAGTTTGCGTTCGGTGATATCTTCAACGCTAGACCAAATAAATTTTTCTCCGTCTTGCTCAACTATCAAACCATTTAGAACAACCGGAACCAAGTGACCGTTATTATGAATATATTCTTTTTCATAAGGTCCATATCTGCCAGTTTCTTCTATACTTTTCAACTGCACTGCGTCTTGATTAGCATATTTTTCCGGAGTGATATCCCATTCACTTAGTTTTAATGTTTCTTTGATTGTTTTTCCAATAATTTTTGAATACGCGAGATTAATATCCACAAGCGAACCGTCCATTTTACTAAGTGCCAATCCTGTTGCAGAAGTATTGAATAATAATCGATTGTAATCTTTGCTTTTCCTTAATTCAATTTCTGCTTTTTTTCGTTCAGTAATCTCTTGAAAAAATATTGCTAAACCTTCTTTGGTAGGAATTACATGGTTCTCAAACCATCGATCCCAGGGTTTGTAATAATCTACAAAACTAATTTGTTTTTGGGTTTCAATAACTTTGAAATAGGTTTTATAAAAAGGCTGGTTGATGCCTTCAGGAAACTCTGTCCATATGTGTTTACCCACAAGGTCTTCCGGTTTTCTGCCAAACATTTCTCCCGCTTTTTTATTCACATAAGTATAAATCCAATTCTTGTCGAGCGAGACAAAGCCGTCGCTCATTCTTTCCAGAGTGTCTGTCAGCTGTTCGTAAATTTGTATTAATTTGTTTCCCGCCTGTTTGCGTTCGGTAATATCTTCAACGCTAGACCAAATAAATTTTTCTCCATTTTGCTTAATTATCAAACCGTTCAGAACAACCGGAACAAGATGACCGGCACTATGAATATATTCTTTTTCATACGGTCCATAACTACCTGTTTCATCCAAACTTTTCAATTGCAATGTCTCTTGATCCGCATATTTTTCCGGAGTAATATCCCAATAGCTTAGTTTTAATGTTTCGTCAATTGTTCTGCCAATAATATTTGTATAAGCCGGATTAATATCCATGAGCGTACCATCCATTTTACAAACTGCCAAACCGACTGGAGAAGTATTGAATAACAATCGATTATATTCTTCGCTTTTTTGTAAATCAATTTTCTGATTTTCCTTTTCCTTGTAAACTTGTTCGTATTTTTGACGAAAAGTAAGGGAATCGAAAATATCTTTATATGAATCAATTTTAGCGTCTTTTTTTCCATTCGTTTTATCAAAATAAAACAGATAAACTGTGAACAATACCGAATAGATCAGGGCAGCAGAAATTTTGGAGAGTAAACTTGAAATTAATACATTTTCAAATTGTTCGGTACCGAGAAAAGCTATCATAGAAAAGAAAACCGAATCAAAACACAGAATCAACACCATTGAAAAGAAAATTCTTAAAAAAAGTGAAGAAATTATACGCGAAATTGCCTCATAAATAAAAATTAATAAAAAAGCATCCACAAAAAGAAAAAGTGTTCCTAATAATAGAATTAAGGCATTATCGGTAAAGAATTCTTTAGGTAAATTATAAATATTTTTAACCGATTCATTATCTATTGACCAACCAAATACCAACTGTAGTAAAATTAAAGCCAGATTTGCAGCTACTAAGGCATAAATAACTTTACGTGTTTCTAAGGCATCTTCTCGAATATAAATCAGGAGTATAACAAACAAACTACCTGTGAATAATACCATTGAACCAGGCGAAACCAATATTCCCGGCATAAGTTCGATGTATAATGAACTAACCAGAAATACTTGCATGTATTGAAATGCTCCTAATGCAGTAAACAATAATCCAAGGCCGAAAACAGTCCGAAGTCTGAATAATGTTAATAGCAAAGCTGCTACAATAAAACATTGAAAAAATAGAATTAATATTTGGCTGTATGCTATGTTATCCATTTAATTCTCCATATGAGTTAATCAAATATGATTATTTTCTTATTTGTGTTCTTTTGCGCAATTGCGGATATTTTTTACGCAAAGATTGCTAGTTTTTTATTTTTCTTTCAATTTTGCAACTTCATCTTTTAATTCCTTAATTCGTAATTCGCGATCTACGAAAACCTTATTCATTCGGTTTAAGTTTTCATTTTTTTCAGCAAAATCCGAATTTAGTTTCTCAAGTTGTTTGGTTCTTTCTTTAACTAGATTCTCTAAATTCTCTACCTGATTCTTAACCTGTTCGTAGAGATTTGCATTTTCAATGGAAAGTGACATTTGGTTTGTTAAAGTCTCAACTAATTTGATGCTTCTTTCCGTAGGTTTCTTATCTGTATATGAAAACACACATAGCACACCAAGAGATTTTCCTTTTCCGATAATAGGAAATGCTGCATGAAAGCGAATGTCTTCGTTACGAGCAGCTTCTCTCGAAGAATAAGCTAACACTTCTTCTCTTGTTTTAAGAATCAAAGGTTTTCTATCTGAAGCACAATTGCCGCATAAACAATCTCCAATGCTAATTTCGTTCTCTTGAAGATCGTATTTTGTGGCCTCAGAAGTATTTTTTTCAACCATTAAATGAAGTCTCTTATTATCAGTAATTGAGCAAACAGTTCCGCCTTCGAGTCCGGTAATTTCAAGCGCCTCATCCATTGCCAAGGACATTAGACTTTTAACATCCATTTTTGATGAGCTTTCGGAAATTACCTTATTTAAGGTCATTAATTCAAAATTAGAAAGTTTGAGTTCTTCTTCCCCCCTTATCTGTTCAGTTATATTTTCACACATTACTAATACTTTAGGATTATTATTGATGTCAATAAATACTTTAGCAATTTCTTTAACATTAATAATTTGACCATTTTTATGAACTTTTCGTAACTTCCATTGATAAATTATATTAGGGTTTTTTAATACTAATCCAAACTGTTTTAAGATTGTCTCCTTATCTTCATGATAAAAAATATCCAAAACAGGAGTATTTACCAATTCAGCATAAGAATACCCGAGATGTTCCTGTCCAGATTTATTTACATCGAGGATAATGCCCTTAGAATCTAAAACAAATACCATAATTGGATTTGAATCGAATAATATTCTATAATTCTGCTCTTTAGTTTTTATTTCTTTTTCAGCACTTTTAATATCACTCACATCACGCCAAATAGAACGGCTTGTAGTTATTTTTCCCTTTTCACTACGCTCTGCCGAAACATTCAAAATCACATCAATTTTTTCTCCGTTTTTCTTTTTTAACTGTAATTCGGCGTTGTTAACATCACCAACTGCAACGAATTGATCAAAGGCTTTTTTAGCATCGTCCGTACAATCTGGATGGTATAAATTGAAAATTGGGTGGTTTAAAATTTCTTCTTTTGTATAGCCGGTTTTAATACATAGCGTATTGTTACACTCTTTTACTAATCCTGATTCTGCTTCAACAGAAACAAACATATCAGGTGCATTTTCATACAAATCGCTATAATGAGCTTGACTTTGTTTAAGTTCTTCTTCAATTCTCTTTTTTTCTGAAATGTCTCTTATTGTTGCTATTACATGTTTGCTTCCGTTAAAAATAGTAGAGCTAAGCATAATATCGACGTGTAATAGATGCTCATCTTTCATTTTTCCGAACAATTCAATCCCTGCTCCCATTTCTCGCATGCTTGGCTTTTTATTAAAATTTTTGCGATGTTCTTGATGTTCTTTTGTTAGTGAAGAAGGCAGCAATAATTCAACCGGTTTATTAATCAATTCAGATTTTGTATATCCGAAAAGTTTTTCAATTTGATTATTCGATTGTACAATTAAACCTTGTTCATTTACAAGAATAATTGCATCGGGCGATGATTCAAAAATAGAACGAAATCGTTCTTCCGATAATTTCAATGTTTCATTTAATTGTATTAAATCAGAAGTTCTATCCTGAACTTTTGTTTCCAATTGATTATAAGCTAACAATAAGTTTTCTTCAGCAAGTATGCGCTTTTTATCGCCACGCATAAATATAATATAACTAGCAAACAGCGCTATAAGACCTATAAGCCAAACGACAAGGTGAAGAATTCCAAGTCTTAAAATATCATTCCTTAAAATTTTCTTAACTGTATAAGATGGAAGGGAAACACTTATTCCACCACTAATATCATTCTCGATATAACCTTGCTTTACATGGCAAATTAAACAGCCCTTTTCAATAATTAAAGGTTTCATAAATCTATAAAATTCCTGTCCATTTATTACATCTAACTCAAACACTTCCTTAATTCCTAATTCAAATAATTCAAGTGCTTTTCTTTCCCATAGATCAGGTCCATTTTCCTTCCTTATTGGATGCAGACTTGTAATATGTCCTCGAATATTTATGCTTTTTATTTCAAGTTCATGAACTTGACGAGTCATGTATGCAGGATTAATTAGCGTTAAATGTTTGCCATCTTCGGTAAAAATGTCACGTTCAGGAAAATCAACAAGATATGGATTTGGTTGAACAGAATCGGAAACGGGCACATAAACTCCTCCTGAAAGTGCGTTCCAACGACGAAAAACTACATCTTTTTCGTAAGCAGTTTGTAAATGGATGCGAGCTGTTTGGTTTGATTCATGAATGATTTCAGCACGATTCCATAAAAAGGACAAACAAACTAAAACGGTCCATGAAATAGCTAAAAAAAGAATGAGCAATTTTAGACTTTGATAGCTTTTAAAGTGAATTAATTTTTTATTCATGATTCACAAGCTAAGGTTTCATTTAATTCGATTTACAATTCTCAGGTACAAAACACCTGTTAAATTGCATATTTATAACTTACTAAATGTACAAAAAACAAACTTGTAAATCAAAAATAGGGGAAATTTATAAAAGAGCTTTTTGTCTGATTTAAAGGCTTTAAAATGATAGTCAGGATTTATTGTCACTGTTCAGTTAACTATGAATTTTCAGTTTTAGCTAAATCAAGAATTGTTTTTTGTTAATTTAGTGAATTCGATTTCCATGTATTGCTTGAAAATGATCCAATTAATTATAATAAGCGTCTTTATTTTAATATTTAATATTCCGTTCGGATACTGGAGAGCTAATGTTAAAGGCTATTCTTTTCAATGGTTTTTAGCTATTCATATTCCTGTTCCATTTATTATTACTGTGCGAATCTTTTCCGATATTGGATTTAGCTGGCACACATACATATTTTTAGTTACAGCTTTTTTCATTGGGCAAAAATTGGGTTCAATAATTCATAGGTATTTAGAAAAAATTGAAATTGTAAGCTCGTGTCTTATTATGGATTTAAAAAGAATTCTTTGGGAGCATGAATAACATTCGGGTTAGGATGTCAAATATTAAAACTTTTTTATGATGCACAATTAACACAAAGCCTGCTTGTCTAATTGAAATAGCTGCTAAGCGGCTATAATTTATAAGTTTGCAAGGCAACAAAATAATAGAGTTCATCTTTAAAGAAATCCGCTAAGAAGCTATTATGGTTAAATCAATACACATTTAAAATCTATTGAGCACAATTAACACAATGCCTGCTCTGTGGCATTAATAAAATTCTTCCGATTGGAATTGGTTTTTTACATTTTGCGCAAATTCCAAAATTATCATCATCTATCTGAGTTAACATATAGTTTAACTTACTAAGCTTTTCTTCTGCTGTTCGTAATGCAGCTTCGGTAACGCTTTTATTATTTATGGCATCCATTCTTGAAATTCTTCCAATAGCATTTTCTGGTGCAATAGGTTTCGTTATTTCTTTATATTCGATAATAGATTTTTCCGCTTTATCAATCTCAATAATTATTTTTTCCTTAATTTCGTTAATTGTTTTCTCGTCCATCAGAATTTATTTAAACAAATTGATGATCAATATAGGGAATTAATTTTTCATTAACTTGTTACGAATTATAAAAATGAAATATCATTAAAATAATTAAGTGCGTAATTTGGAAAATTGGAATGATGCAATATTGGAACTAATCATATTAACATGGAAAGAAAGAATATCTTAACTTTCTAAACTATGCTCTTGGTTCAAGCGGTGAATACCATTCATGCATATATAGTTTCTACAAAGCAAACCTGATAACTGAAGAAGAATTCGAGCAATTAGATAAGATACATTACAAAACAGAAAATGAACTTATACAATTGATAAAATCATTGCAAAAAAAAATAAAGGAAGGGACTTGGGATGTAACTTTAAATAATTAAAACATGGTAGTTATTGTACATTCCATTATTCCAAAAAAAACTATTTTAAATTAATCGAATTCAGTTTAAATGTGTCTATATAAGTAAATAAAAACAAACAATATGCAAAAATTTAAATTAACACTCATAGTAATCACCTTACTATCTGCATTTTCGATATTCCAGACAAAGGCTCAAAACGATGCTCGCTTAATGCGATTTCCTGATATTAATAATGATTTGATTGCATTTGTATATGCGGGCGATATTTGGACGGTAGATGCAAATGGTGGAGATGCAATCAGATTAACATCTCACAAAGGTTTAGAATTATTTCCGAGAATTTCTCCTGACGGAAACTGGATCGCGTTTTCGGCAGAGTATTCAGGAAACAGGCAAGTTTATGTAATGCCTACAAGTGGTGGGACACCTCAACAATTAACTTATTATAACGATGTTGGAGAAATGCCTCCACGCGGTGGTTTCGATAATATTATTTTAGACTGGTCACCTGATAGTAAGAATATTTTAATAAGAGGTAACCGTACTCCTTTTGGAGAAAGAAATGGAAAATATTTTTTGGTAAGTATTGATGGCGGTTTAGAAAAAGCTTTACAAATAACCGATGGTGGTTTTGGTGTGTTTTCGCCTGATGCTTCAAAAATTTGTTATACACCTATAAGTAGAGAATTCAGAACTTGGAAACGATACAAAGGTGGTAGAGCTTCCGATATTTGGATTTATGATCTTAAGACTGATAATTCGGAAAGAATTACGGATTTCGTGGGTTCTGATCAAATTCCTGTTTGGTTTAAAAACAAAATCTATTATGCTTCTGATAAAGATTTAACTTTAAACATTTATAGTTACGATCTAGATTCGAAAGAAACCAAACAACTTACTGCACATAAAGAGTTTGATGTAATGTGGCCATCAGGCGAAAATGGAATGATAGCTTATGAAAACGGAGGACATATTTATAAACTAAACGTTGAAACAGGTAAAACTGAAAAGGTAACAGTAAATATCAGTTTTGATAATCCTAATATTCTTCCTTATTTCAAAAAAGTTAGTGATTTTATTGGGAGTTTTTCAATTTCACCAAGCGGGAAACGTGCTTTATTTGATGCTCGTGGTGATATTTTCTCAGTACCGGCTGAAAATGGATTCACTGTTAATCTAACAAATACACAAGATATACGTGAAATGTACCCCAATTGGTCGCCAAACGGAAAATACATATCTTATATTTCAGATGCCACCGGCGAATATGAAATATACTTACTTGAAAATATCAAAGGCGCAAAAGCAAAACAACTAACATTCAATTCAAAAGCATGGAAATACGATGCTATTTGGTCGCCGAATAGTAAATATCTGCTTTTCTTTGATCGTACACTTAAACTACAATATGTTGATATCGAAACAGGAACTATAAAAGATGTTACAAGTGCTTTTTCAAGTGAAATTAGAGATTATAGTTTTTCTCCTGATTCAAAATGGATAACTTATAGTAAAAATAGCGAAAATGAAAACAGTGCTGTTTGGGTTTATAATATTTCTACAGGTAAGAATCACAAATTAACCGATGATACTTTTGGTGATGTAAGCCCTGTATTTTCAAAAGATGGTGATTATATATTCTTCTTATCAAATCGTGATTTCAACCTGAATTTTTCAAGTTTTGAACAAACTTACTTGTATAGCGATGCAACCAGAATTTTTGCTTTAGCTTTAAGAAAAGACAGTCCGAAACTATTCAAATTTAAAAATGATGTTGTAGAAGTTCAAACTGAAAAGAAAGAAGAACCTGCATCTAATAGTAAGAAAGGAAAGAAAGATAGTGATGAAGCTAAAAAAGAGGAACTTAACATTACGATTGATTTCGAGGGAATTGAATCAAGAATTATGGATTTACCTGTTTCTGATGGTAATTACAGATATCTTGAAGCAATTGATGGAGGGGTTCTATATGGCGCAGAAGATGGTATTCATAAATATGATGTTTCAAAAGAAAAAGACGAATTA
>JAQIBH010000077.1 GCA_027859205.1 Bacteroidales bacterium
TTAATAAAATGAAAGGCGTCAAACCATCATCTGATGACGACATGTTACAACTGAAATCAGAATTTGAATCCATTGGATTTAAAGTTGGAATTGGGGGATAAAATTATGATTATAATTGTCATGCTGAGCTTGTCGAAGTATGGCTTCACTCATCGACCAGCTCAGAGTGACATTTATTAGAAATGAACTAAAAAAATAATGAACTCAAGAATAAAACAATTACGAAATCAAAGCTTAACAGCAATAAATAAAATATCACCGGAAAGAGCTAATTTGGTTACAGAATTCTATAAAAGTGACATTGCAAGTCAAGTTTCAATTCCTGTAAAGCGAGCAATGACTTTTAAGTTCATTTTGGAAAACAAAAAAATCTGTATAAACAAAAATGAATTGATAGTTGGAGAACGTGGACCCGCGCCAAAGGAAACCCCAACCTATCCGGAAGTTAGTTTGCATTCAATGCAAGATTTAGACATTTTGGATACCAGGCCTAAAGTTTGGTTTAGGGTAGATGATAAAACCAAAGAAGTCTATGAAAAGGAGATTATTCCGTTTTGGAAAGGAAACTCTCAGAGAGATAAAATATTTGCACAATTATCTAATGAATGGAAATCAGCGTATGAAGCGGGAGTTTTCACAGAGTTTCAAGAGCAACGAGCTCCGGGACATACTGTTGCAGGTAAAAAGATATTTCAAAAAGGAATGCATGATTTGAAAAAAGAAATTCAAGAATCAATAACTAAATATAACTCTACTAATGATCCAAAAGCTTTAGTTAAAATTGAAGAACTAAAAGCAATGGAGATTGCTGCTGATGCAGGCATCGCTTTTGCACACAGACATGCGATTGCTTTAATTAATTTAGCAGAACTAGAAAAGGATGAAAAAAGGAAGTTAGAACTAATTGAAATAGCGAGAATTTGCCAAAAAGTTCCAGCCAATGCTCCTCAAACCTTTCACGAAATGCTACAGCATTATTGGTTTATTCATTTAGGGGTTATTACTGAAGTAAATCCTTGGGATTCATTTAATCCGGGAAGATTAGATCAGCATTTATATCCTTTTTATAAACAAGAAATCGAAAACGGATCGCTAACAAAAGAATCAGCTACCGAATTATTACAATCATTTTGGATAAAATTTAATAATCATCCTTCGCCACCAAAAATGGGAATTACGGCTTTAGAAAGCAATACCTATACCGATTTCTCTCTTATTAATTTGGGTGGATTAAAAGAAGATGGAACCGATGCCGTTAATGAACTTACTTATGTAATTTTAGATGTAATTGAAGAAATGAGGATTTTACAACCAAGTTCAATGGTGCAAATAAGCGTTAAAAATCCTGATCGTTTTGTTGAGCGCGCAATAAAAATATCCAAAACTGGATTTGGTCAGCCATCAATTTTTAATACCGATGTTATTGTAAAACAATTGCTAAATCAAGGAAAATCGGTTATCGATGCACGAAATGGAGGCGCAAGCGGATGTGTTGAAACAGGAGCTTTCGGAACTGAAAGTTATATTCTTACAGGATATTTTAATCTGAATAAAATTCTTGAAATCACTTTAAATAAGGGGACAGACCCAAGAACAGGAAAAAAGATTGGAATTGAAACGAGCGATCCTCGAAAATTTAAAAGCATAAAAGATGTAGTTGAAGCATATAGAAATCAACTTAACTATTTTGCCGATTTAAAACTAAAAGGGAATAATATTATTGAGAAACTTTTTGCAGAAGAATTACCAGTTCCTTTTCTGTCTTTAGTTATTGAAGATTGCATTTCAAATGGAGTTGACTATAATGCTGGTGGTGCTCGATACAATACCAGTTATGTTCAAGGTGTTGGATTAGGTAGTATAACAGATAATTTAACATCAATTAAATACAATGTGTTCGACAAAAAGACTATTTCAATGGATGAACTTTTAAAAGCTATGGAAGTAAATTTTGAAGGACACGATGAATTACGTCACGATCTAATTTACGAAACGCCTAAATATGGAAATGATGATGATTATGCTGATTCCTTAGCAGTTGAAGTATTCAACATTTTTTATGATGCTGTTAATAACAAACCAACCTACCGCGGAGGGAAATTCAGAATTAACATGTTACCAACTACCAGTCATGTATATTTTGGTAGTGTGATGAATGCAACTGCTGACGGTCGAAAAGCATCTGAACCTTTATCCGAGGGAATTAGTCCCTTTCAAGGTGCAGATAAAAAAGGACCGACAGCCGTTTTAAAATCGGCTGCAAAAATTGATCATATAAAAACAGGTGGTACATTATTAAATCAGAAATTCTCGCCTTCATTTTTTAAAAATGATCAAAGTATTACAAAGCTATCACAATTGGTTAGGAGTTATTTCAGAATGGAAGGTCATCATATTCAGTTTAATGTAGTAAGCGCAAAAACACTTCGCGATGCACAAAAGCATCCTGAAAAACATACCGATTTAATTGTTAGAGTTGCAGGATACAGTGATTATTTTAATGATTTAGGCGAAAGCTTACAAAATGAAATAATCAGAAGAACAGAACATGAAGAAATCTAATTGTTATTTTTGATCCTATGATGATCATTTAAAAAATGGTTTTATATTTAGATAATTTTAAAAATCAATTTAAAACAAATAATATGTTACGAAAAATTTTATCAATTTTAATTATCCTTACTCTTGGATATCAATATAGTACTAATGCCTGTACTATAATTGCGGTTGGCAAAAAAGCTTCTGCCGATGGATCAAACATTATATCGCATACCGATACAGGACCCGATTCAAGAATATTTGTAGTTCCTGCACAAACTTTTAAACCTGGCGAAAAAACTGCTGTTTATTGGGGAATACAAGATGCTGACAGAGCTTTAAACGATGATGGAATAATTTTAGGTTATATTCCTCAAGTCGAAAAGACATTTAAATATTTTCAATCGGCCTATTCACATGTAAACGAATACCAACTAGGTATTGGTGAAAGTACAACTGCTCAAAGAAACGAACTTACATGTACTCGCGAGAACGGAAAACAAATAATGACAATTGAGCAAGCTCAGATTTTTGCTCTACAACGATATAAAAATGCAAGAGAAGCTGTTCAGTTTATTGGTGATTTAATGATTACATACGGTTTTTTACCATCGAGTGGCGATGGTTCTGAAACACTTGTCATTGCAGATACTGCAGAAATTTGGGTTTTTGAAGTATTTGGAGTTGGTGCAGGTTGGACACCAGAAAGCGGTAAACCGGGTGCAATTTGGGCAGCACAAAAATTACCTGAAGATCAAGCGACCATGATTCCAAACTGGAGTATTATTAAAGAAATTAATGCCGAAGATACTGAAAACTTTATGGTATCGGAGAATTATATGCAAGAAGCTATTGATCGCGGTTGGTACGATCCAAACTCTGGAATGCCTTTTATTTGGCAGAATGCCTATACTCCTATTCCTGTTGAATATGCTACAAGTAGATTTTGGCTTTTCCATCAAACCTTTGTTCCAAATTTAAAGGAATGGCCAAACCGATTTCCAGAAGGAAATCCTTATAAAGGAATTCAACCTTATTTTCAATATGTTGAACCAGTATCAATTTATCCTTTCTCAGTAGTACCAGAAGAAAAAATTTCTGTACAAGATGTTATTGCATTTCAACGCTCTACATACGAAGGAACTATCTATGATATGACTTACGATCCAAACTGGCTTGTTCCTGATGATAAAGGAGGATACGAAAAAAGTCCTTTGGCAACACCATTTCCAAGTAGTGATTTACGCAAATTGTTAAAAATTACTTATCGCAGACCTGTGGCGCGTCATCGTGGACATTACGGGATGGTACTTCAGCTTCGTGATTGGTTACCAAACGAAATAGGTGGCGTTTATTGGGTATATCTCGATAATCCATACTTTAGTCCTTACGTACCAATTTATGCAGGTAATTTATCAGTTCATGATACCTACAAAACTTATGATCCTAATGCATATAGTGAAAAATCAGCACGTTGGGCAATTGATTTTGTAGATAATTTGGCTAATCTAAAATTTCAAAAAATAGCTGAAGATGTAAGAACAGTTCGAACACCTTTTGAAGAAAATATGTTCAGCAAGCAAAAGGCTATTGAAGATGAAGCAATGAAACTGTATAAGAAAAATCCAAAAGAAGCACAAGAATATTTAACGAATTATTCAAATGGTTTAATGAATGATATTACACAAATGTTTCTCAACTTAAGAAATCAAATTATTACAGACTATACGAATAACCACGAGTAGATTTGAAACTTTAAATATTCGATAATAAAAGCCATATTTCTTAATTGAAGTATGGCTTTTTATTCTGTATTAAATCAAATTTTCATTTGTATTTAATCCCTGCCTTAGCATTTCAACACTCACCTTACACATCCATCACATAAGCTTGTAATCTATCCCTAATCCTTTGCCAGCTACAATTTTCATCTTACTCTTACATCGACAAAACAAATGTTAAATTCTAAATTTATAAAAAAGATGAAAAAAGTATTTTTGATTGTATTAATAAACTTCTTTACCGTTCTTATTACTTCAGCTCAATTTGATGATCGTTTTTATTTTCCTGCCAAAGAATGGGATAATATCGAGAATCTAAATTATGAAGAATTATTTTTTGATATTGATACTATAAAATTAAACGGGATATTTTTAAAACCAGAAACTACATCTAAAGCAACAATCATATTTTTTCATGGTGCTGGAGGAAATGTTTCTACGTACACTCCTATAACAAAGCCACTTGTTGATGCAGGATTCCAGGTATTTATGTTAGATCCTCGTGGATATGGAAAATCAACTGGCAAACCCACACATATAAATATTGCAAGCGATGCACAAATTGTTTTTAATTCTATCGTAAAAATGGAAGAAGTTAAAAATACACAAATAATTATTTATGGATCATCCATGGGTACTCAGGTAGCTACAAAAATTGCAAAAGATAACCAATCCAAAGTAAGTGGTCTGATATTGGACGGAACAATAAGTTCTTTTACTGATATGGCTTTACTTTCTGCACCCGAAGAACAAAAATCAATAATAGCTCAATTTGTTACATCTCCATATTCAGCTAAAGAGGATATAAAAAAAATTAAAAACATGCCTAAACTTATTATTCATAGCAAAGAAGATAAATCTGTACCATATTCGCAAGGAATAACAGTTTTTGAAAATGCTTCTCAACCAAAGGAGTTTTGGGTTTATGAAGGGGAACATCTTGAATCAACAACCAAATATCCAGAACTTTTCATTCAAAAAATTAACAGTCTTGCTAAAAACCCAAGCGACATTTCAGAACAAGGAAAATATCATACGCTTAATATTACAATATCAAATTTAATAAACAGCAATGGGAAAATTCTATTGCAATTGAATGATTCATCAGGTAATAAAGTTGCAGGTATTACAAAAGAAATAGTTAAAAATAATTGCATTATGTTAATTGATAATATTGAAAGCGGAAAGTATACTATTCAATATTTTCACGATGAAAATAACAACAAAAATTTAGATACTAACCCAAACGGTATTCCAACTGAAGGGTATGGTTTCTCGAATAATGCAATTGGCAACTATGGACCACCACCAATCGAAGATCAGTTAATGGTTATTTCCAAAAATAAATCCATATTATTGAAACCTGTCTATCTTAATTTTTAATATTTCTAAAATTCAAATAATTAAAGTTACGAAAGAGGTTGTCCAAAAGGCAGTGATACTGATCATATTTCGACAAGCTTCTATATGACAAATAGCTGATTTGCAGATTGTCACACTGAGCTTGTCAAAGTAGGTTACTAAATTTCATCGATTTTTGGACACCCTCATTTTTATTTGTAGGAAATTGACTTTTTATTATCTTCACAAAATATAAAAAAAGTCAATGAATTTTATAAAATATATACAGCAACCCTTTCCTAAACTAGAATCACGTTGGAAAGTAGTTATTTTTATTAGTTTGTTTGTTGCATTATTCCTCATTATATTCCAACCTTTCGGAATTGCTCTGATAGAAAATGGTATCGCTAAAATCTTAATTCTTTCAGGATATGGCTTAGTAACTTTTTTAGTGCTATTTGTGAATCTGATTATAATCGAGAATATATTCCCAAAAACCTTCAATGAAAAAAAATGGACAATTGGAAAGGAATTTTCATGGCTTATCTGGATTCTTTTTTCTATTGGTTTAGGAAATGCCTGTTTTACCATCTATTTAAATGTTGGATATTTTCAATATAGTTTAAAGTTCTTTGTAATATTTCAGCTTTTTACAATCGTTATTGGAATTATTCCAACATCTATACTGATTATAACAAAACAAAAATATTTATTACGGAAAAATTTAATCTCCGCTAATGATTTTAATGAAAATTTAGATCTAAACAAATCAGAAACAAGTACAAATCAGATTATTCGTTTTTATGCCGACAACAAAAAAGATTTCATCGAATTTAATATTAATGACTTTTATTTTATTGAATCATCAGGAAACTATGTTGAAATCTATTTATTAAATGAAGATAAAATAATACGAAAAACCTATCGTAGTGCTTTAAAACGAGCTTTAGATTTTTTTAACAATACAACAGAAATAGTTCAATGTCACAGAGCTTTTATAGTGAATACAAATAAGATTATAAGTGCTAAAGGTAATTCTCAGGGATTAAGGTTAAATCTTGAAAATTGCGATCAAGAAGTTCCTGTTTCAAGGGGATTTGTAGATTCGGTTCGTGAAATGATTAATTAAACTTCATCCTATTTTTACTTGCAACTAATCACCAAGATTAGTCATTCAACACAAGCCTTAATCATCCAACACATAAACTTGTAATCCATCCCTTATCCTTTGCAGGATACTATTTTCATCTTACAATTGCACTGTCAAACAAATACATGTTTGATTTAAAAATAAAAAAGATGAAAAAATATTGGTATCTATTTGTAGCAGCAATCTTAATCATTGTAGGTTTTATTTTAAATTACACTTATCAACCTATGTTCAGCGCAGGCGATTATGCATGTAACTATTTTGCAGCAGGCGATTATGCCTTAGGTGTTTTTGCAGCAGGTAAATTTTCGGCCGGAATATTTTCAATTGGAATATTTTCGGTAGGAATATTCTCTGCAAGTATTTTCAATCTGGCAATTTATTCAACAGGAATCTTTGTAATTGCGTATAAGAAAAAACTACCTAAATTATTTAAGCAAGATTCTAAAGAAAAAGAAGAAACTATCCAATAAAAAATAACCGCGAAGTCGCTAAGACGCAAAGAATATTCTTTACGTTATCAAACTTTGCGCCTTGGCGTCTTTGCGGTAAATATCAAAACTTAAATCCTCCATTTTTTTATATTGATTTTAAATAAGACTTAATTTTCAACATAATTGCTTCTTTATTTTAAGCAAACAACAGATATTCAGTAATTTAATATCAACAATTATTCATTTACTTTTCAATCATCATCAAAGCCTTATGAGTGTTGAATAAATTTCTTATGTTTGTGGATTAACCTTAAAAACGACCTAAGTTATGCCAAGTTTCGTAATTACCGAAAAGTGCGATGGATGTAAGGCTCAAGATAAAACTGCCTGTCAATATATTTGTCCAAACGACTTAATGATTTTAGATAAAGAAAAAAACAAAGCATACAATCGTGAAGTGGATATGTGCTGGGAATGTTATAGTTGTGTAAAGATTTGCCCAACACAAGCTATTGAAGTTCGCGGATATGCCGATTTTATGCCTTTAGGAGCAGTAGTACAACCTTTACGGAGTACTGATTCAATTATGTGGTCAGTTAAATTCCGAAATAAAAAAATCAAAAGATTCAAATTTCCAATACGAACAACACCAGAAGGAAGCATAGATCCAAAATCAGAAATGGAAACTGGGACAGATGATTTAAAAAGTCCACTCTTAAGAACTGAACCAGAATCATTGGGTACAGATTTATACAAAAAATAAGACATTAGAATCGAGTATTGAGTATCAAGATAAAAGATACGAAACACTTTCCTTAGAATAACTTTAAACTCGAAACTTTAAACTAAACATGGAAAATTTTGAAACAGTAATAGTTGAAACCGATTTATTAATTCTTGGTGGTGGTATGGCAGCATGTGGTGCTGCGTTTGAAGCCGCTCACTGGGCAAAACAACATAATAAGAAAGTAACAGTCGTTGACAAAGCAGCCATGGAACGCAGTGGTGCTGTTGCAATGGGTCTTTCTGCAATAAATCTATACTTAGGTTTAAAGAATGGTAAAAACACAATTGAAGATTACGTTAATTATGTCAAAAATGATTTAATGGGTATTACTCGTGACGATTTGGTTGCAAACATTGCACGTCATGTAGATTCATCGGTTCATCTTTTCGAAAAGTGGGGACTACCTATCTGGAAAGACGATAATGGAAACTACGTTAATGAAGGTCGTTGGCAAATAATGATTCATGGTGAATCATATAAAAATATTGTTTCAGAAGCTGCTAAAAATGCTCTAAAAGAACTTGACGAAAACGGTGAATATTACGAAAGAATATTTATTACAGAACCAATTATGGATGGAGATCGTTGTGTTGGTGCGGCTGGTTTTAGTGTACGTGAAAATAAATTCTATATTTTTAAAGCAAATGCTGTGCTTGATGTAATGGGTGGTGCAGTTCATGTTTTCCGTCCACGTTCAGTAGGTGAAGGATTAGGTCGCTCATGGTATCCACCGTTTAACTCTGGTGCCAGTGCTTATTTTACATTAAAAGCCGGTGCCGAAATGACTTGTCAAGAAGTACGTTTTGTTCCTGTTCGCTTTAAAGATTCTTATGGTCCTGTTGGAGCATGGTTTTTATTATTCAAATCAAAAGCGACCAATGCCAAAGGTGAAAATTATATGGAAACCCGAAAAGCAGAACTTGAAAACTGGGCACCATATGGAACAACACAGCCAACTCCTACTAATCTAAGAAACTACTTAATGATTCAGGAATTGGAAGAAGGCAATGGTCCTATTTACATGAGAACCAATGAGGCAATTAAAGAATTAATGGCTGATATTAAAGATGAAAAAGAAGCCAAACGAAAAATGAAAGAGCTTGAATCGGAGGCTTGGGAAGACTTTCTTGATATGACTATTAGTCAAGCGTTAAACTGGGCTTCGCATAATATTTCACCTGAAGAAAGTCCTTCGGAAATTTCTGCCTGTGAACCATATTTTATTAGTTCACATTCTGGTGCATCCGGTGCATGGGTTAGTGGTCCAAAAGATTTATCGCCTTCTGATGATTATCATTGGGGTTATGATAATATGACTACAAAAAAAGGTTTATTTGCAGCAGGTGATGCTTCAGGAGCTTCTTCTCATAAATTTTCGTCGGGTTCTTTTACCGAAGGAAGAATTGCTGCTAAAGCAGCTTTAGCATTTATTGTTGATAATGATGATGTAGCTAACTTTGATGAAGAAAAAATCAAGAAGTTAAAAGAAAAAATCCTTCAACCTCTTGCTACTTTTGATGAACATAAAGATTATGCAAACGATGAAAATGTAAATCCTAATTTTATCAAGCCTAAAATGTTTATGTTCCGTTTACAGAAAATTATGGATGAGTACGCTGGTGGAGCTACAGTAAATTTCAGAACCTCGAAAGCATTACTTGAAAAAGGTCTTGATTTTCTGGAATTTATGAAGGAAGATTCAGAAAAACTAGCAGCTAAAGATACCAATGAATTAATGCGATGCTGGGAAAATATTCATCGTATGTGGCAAGCAGAATCTCACATCAGAACAATGTTATTTCGTGAAGAAACACGTTGGCCAGGATATTATTTCCGTACCGATTATCCTAAAATGAAAGAAGAATGGAAAGCTTTTGCTAATTGTAAATGGAGTGCAGATACAGGTGAATGGGAAATGATAAAAAGAGATATTAAAGAACTTTTTTAAAGGAACTGACATAAAACGTTTCAAACATAAACAGCCACAGATTCACAGATTTATTCATGAAATATTCTGAACAGAAATATCCTCTTCAAGAAGAATCATATAATATTATTGGGATTTGCATGGAAGTCCATAGAATCTTAGGCAGAGGTTTGTTAGAAATTGTTTATAAAGATGCCATTGAATACGAATTTAAAAAGAAATCTATCCCTTATGAGCGTGAAAAAAAATACGAAGTTGAATATAAAGATATTATTTTGCCACATTACTTTTATGCCGATTTTGTTGTTTATGACAATATTATACTAGAAGTAAAAGCTCAAAAGGGAATTGTTGATGAACATTACCGTTGGGTTATAAATTATCTTGCCATATCGAAATGTGATTTAGGATTACTTGTAAATTTTGGAGAAAACTCTTTAGTTACAAAAAGATTAATATTATAACTTGTAATAATTAAATAATATGTGAATCTGTGGCTATATATTGTTTTAAAAAATTAAATCTGTTGCTAAATTATTTAAATTAATATTAATGAAACCAGTATTAGTTATCGGTGGAGGAATAAGCGGAGTAACAACAGCAGTTGAAATTGCTGAAGTTGGAAAAGAAGTTATACTTATTGAGAAAGAACCGTATTTTGGCGGTAACGTAGTTAAGTTTAATAATTACTTTCCAAAACTTTGCCCTCCAACATGTGGATTAGAAATCAATTTTCGAAGGATAAAACAAAATTCTAAAATTAAATATTTTACTTCGACAGAAGTACAGGAAATTTCTGGAGAAAAAGGTGATTTTAAAGTTAAGATCAAAACAGCACCTCAATATGTAAAAAATAATTGTACCTCTTGTGGCAAATGTATTGAAGTTTGTCCCGAAGAAAGACCAAGCGATTTCAATTATGGTTTTACTAAAACAAAGGCTATTTATTTACCTCATGAAATGGCTTTCCCATACAAATTCAATATTGATGATGAGTATTGTAAAAAAGAATTATGCAATAAATGTGTTGAAGTTTGTGAATACAATGCTATTGATTTATCAGCTAAAAAAGAATTTGCTGAATTAGAAGTTAGCTCCATTGTTGTATCTACAGGTTGGAAAAATTATGATGCTTCGAAAATAGAGAACTTAAATTATTTAACATCAAAAAATATTATTACCAATGTCGAATTTGAACGATTCATTGCATCGAATGGCGTTGGAGAAAACAAATTACTTCGACTATCGGATAATTCGGAGCCAAAGAAAATAGCATTTGTTCAATGTGCCGGTTCCCGTGATGAGAATCATTTACCTTACTGTTCAGCAGTTTGCTGTTCTGCATCATTAAAGCATGCATTAACAATTCAGGAATTGTATCCAGAAAGCGAAATCAAGATTTTTTATATCGACATGCGTGTTGTTGGTCGCAATGAGGATTTTTTGGTTAAAGTTCAAAATAATAAGAACATTGAATTAGTTAAAGGAAAAGTTGGCAAAATCAACGAAACAGAAAACAACAATCTGATTTTAGAAGCCGAAGATATTCTTTCGGGTCGAAAAATTATATATGAAGCTGAAATGGTTGTTTTGGCAACAGGAATTGTTCCTTCTGATTTGGGTCTGGATTTATTAAAAGAGTCAAATGGATTCCATAATATTGATCAAAAGTATGGAATTTATGTAGCTGGTTGCGGGAAAAAACCTATGGATGTTTCTGCATCCGTAAAAGATGCTACTGCAGTAGCTTTAAAAGCTATTCAAATCAATTAACATTTATAAATAACAAATGACAATGTACAAATTCCAAATAAAGCTCAAATCCCAATCTTCAAGCAACAAAGTTTGGAATTTCGATATTGAAAATTGGAGCTTATTTGTGATTTATTATTTGAGTTTTTTATCGCTATTTAAAACAAAAAAGTAGATGGCTAAAAAAATTGGCATATATATATGTTCTGGTTGCGATATTGGCAAAAGTATCGATATCGAGAAGCTTAGTCAGGTAGCTGCGGAACAAAAAGTTAACGCTTGTAAAAATCACACTTCTCTTTGTTCTGTTGAAGGAATTGACTTGATAAATAATGACATATCAACAGAAGCTTTAAACGGAATAATCATTGCAGCTTGCTCACCAAGGGCAAAAACTGAAATCTTCGATTTTCCTGAAAATATTATTCTTGAAAGAACTAATCTGAGAGAACAAGTAGCATGGAGTTTTGAACCGAACGATGAGAATACACAAATGGCTGCTGAAGATTATCTTCGTATGTCAATCACAAAAGTGAATAATATTGAGGTTCCAAAACCATTTATTGCCGAAAATATTAGTTCTGTTATTCTCGTTGTTGGTGGCGGAATTACCGGAATAACATCTGCAATTGAAGGAGCAAAAGCAGGCTATACGATTCATATTATTGAAAAAGAAGAAAAATTAGGTGGATGGTTAAACAAGCTGCACAAACAAATACCGTATGTTGCGCCTTATAATACATTGATCGATTCTGAAATAGAAGATAAAATCAAGGAACTTGAACAATTTGAAAATATAAAAATTCATACATCTACAACGATTATCAAAATTGATGGCCAACCTGGTAAGTTTGAAGTTTTCCTGTCCGTCCGGCAGGCGGGCCTACAAAATAGTAAAGAAGCCATGCCTGACGGCAGGCAGGAAAAAATTACGGTTGGTTCAATTGTTACATCAACCGGATGGAACCCTTATGATGCCAATAAACTATCACATTTAGGTTACGGAATTCCGAACGTTTTAACAAATGTTGAATTTGAAGAATTAGTTAAAAATAATCCTGATAAAGCTTTACCAAAAAACATATTATTTATTCAATGTGCAGGTTCACGGGATAAAGATCATCTCCCCTATTGCTCCTCATTCTGCTGTGGTACAAGTTTAAAGCAGGCAAAATACATTCGGGATTTAAGTCCTGAATCGAATGTTTTTGTTGTTTATAAAGATATTCGCACTTTAGGTTTGTATGAAGAGTTTTACAAAGAAGTGCAAAAGGATGATCAAATCTTTTTTACTAAAGGCGAAATTGAAGAAATTACAGAAAACGATAAGAGCATTAACGTTAACGTTAAAGACACATTAATTGGCGAGAATATTTCACTTTCGGTTGATATGATTGTTTTAGCAACAGGAATGGTTCCGAACGGAACAGAAGTTTTAAATCTTAATTACCAGCTGGGAAAAGGATTACCAGAGTTAAAATACAATTTTTCTGATTCACACTTTATCTGTTTCCCTTACGAAACAAGACGAACAGGAATTTATGCAGCAGGAAGTTTACGCGCACCAATGGATATTGCTTCGAGTAAAGAAGATGCTACAGGTGCAATGTTAAAAGCAATTCAAACTATTGAAGCGACCAAACGTGGTGAAGCTGTTCATCCAAGATCCGGAGATAAATCTTATCCTGAATTATATCTGGATAGATGTACCGATTGTAAACGCTGTACAGAAGAATGTCCATTTGGAGCTTACGATGAAAACGAAAAAGGAACACCTATTCAGAATCCTAATCGTTGCCGAAGATGTGGAATATGTGTAGGTTCATGTCCGGAAAGAGTAATAAGTTTTGCCGATTATTCAATTAACAGTGTTTCTGCAATGATTAAATCGGTTGAAATACCGGATGAGTTTGAAGAAAAACCAAGAATTCTTGTTTTCGTTTGCGAAAACGATGCTTATCCCGCTATGGATATGGCAGGTCAAAAAGGATTAAAATATAGTTCTTTTATAAGAGTTATTCCTGTACGCTGTATTGGATCGGTAAACAAGGTGTGGATATCGGATGCTCTTTCTCAAGGTTTTGATGGAATTTTGCAAATCGGTTGCAAACCTGGCGATGATTATCAGTGTCACTTTATTCAAGGTAGTGAATTAACTGAAACACGGGGTGTAAATATTCAGGAAACGCTCGAAACTATGATGCTTGAACCTGAAAGAATTAGAACCGAATTTATAGAAATTACAGATTATCATAAGATTCCTGAAATTATTAATGATTATGTTGAGGAAATTGAATTGATTGGCCCAAATCCTTTTAAAGATATGTAACATGAAGTTATAAGTTTAAAGTTCTGAGTTCAAAGTTTTTAATGATGTAAAAATGATTGAAGTAAAACCTGATATAGAATTCAAAAAGCAACTAAAAAGAATAAGTAATTCTTCGTTAAACGAATGTATGCAATGCGGGACATGCTCTGTAGTCTGTTCCCTAGCTCCTGATGACAAACCTTTTCCTCGTAAAGAAATGATTTGGGCTGGTTGGGGATTAAAAGATAAACTAATCGGGAATACTGATATCTGGCTTTGCCATCAATGTGGTGAATGCAGTACTTATTGTCCACGCGGAGTAAAACCTGCTGATGTTTTTTCTGCAGTTCGCGAATTAAGTTATCAGCATTATGCCAAACCCAAATTTTTAGGTAAAATTTTGAATGATCCAAAATGGTTAGCTGTTGCGATATTAATACCTGTACTAATTATATCGGCAATTTTATTTATGGCAGGTACTTTACAAATTCCCGAGGGTCCTGTTAATTATTCCAAATTCTTTCCTCACGCATGGCTTAACATCTCATTTACCTTTTTATGGTTATTGAGCATGGGACTTGGAATTTTGGGATTAAGGAACTTTTTGAGCGATATGAAAAAACAAAATCCTGAAATAAAACCAACAGGAAGCTTTTTAAAAAATCTATTCTCCATACGAAAAGAAATTATTCTTCACTCAAATTTCAATACATGTTCGGCACAAAAGACCAGAAAAACAACTCACTTATTAGTTTTCTACGGATTTATTTTGTTGCTTTTTGTTACTGTTTTTGCCATTTATGCTGCTGTAACTCACAAGTATCCATTAGCCATAACTAATCCTTTTAAAATTATTGGAAATATTGCTGCAATAATGTTATTTGCAGGACTTGCAATAATGATAGCAAACCGGATTTTCAATAAAAAAGATTTTGGAAATAGTACGTATACCGATTGGTTATTATTAATTTCTCTTTTCTTATTAACCGTTTCCGGAGTAATCGTAGAAGCTGCGAGATTTTTGAATTGGGGATCAGCTTATCATTTATATTTCTTTCACTTAATATGTGTTTGGTTTATAATTATTTATTTGCCTTTTACAAAGTTTGGGCATTTATTATTTAGAGTCGTGGCTATGGTATTTGCTTCTTCAATTAACAGAAAATTAAAATAAAAAATGGTTCGATCATTATTCAAACCATTTATCATATTACTCATATTAAATTAAACAACAGGATCTTCATATTCAATATAATTAGCTTTTATTCTTTTTACAGTTCGCCCAATTATTTCTCCAAATTCCAATATATCCAGATCATCAACTTCGTAATACCAATTCAAATGTAAATGTTTAATTTTTTTATTACCATCAACCTTCTTTAGTAGCTCCATTATTTTTTTTGTTGATGATGTATTTACATATTCCAATTTAACATCTATCTGAACATCTTCTGCCGTTAATTCTTCGGCCCATTCAAAAAGTTGACCATAAAATTTTTTTGGGTCTTCTGGCAAGGATCTTCCTTTAATACTCAATTGTCCCGATTTTTTAAATTCAACTTGAGGAGTTGATTCAGTCGGTTGTATTAATAAATCATCCATATAAACTAATTATATTGACATGAAAATACAAGTTAATTATATTCATTTGATTGTAAAACATTTTAAAGGATTATTTGATTAAAAAAATTAAAAAAAGCGTGAATAATAAATATTCACGCTTTTCTCTTTCAATACTCCTAAAATTTAATCCACAAAAATCATCTTTTGTGTTTGAATGCACTTACAGCATTCAACTCTCAATCGAGTTTCATTTAATATAATTTAATCTTGATTTAGCTTATCAAGTTACAAAAATTATATACTTAAGTCAATAAGTATTTGCTTAAATTTATGCAAAAAGTTTATTTAACTCATTTTCAGCATAATCCATAATTAAAATATTTTCAACTATTCTTCAAAAATAAATCTTAATCTATTCAAATCGTTTTCAGACAACAAATACATTTAATACCAAAGCCATTAGCAAAATACTAATATTAATCTATTTAAAAATACATATCTCTTTCGCCGTTCTTAATCTTCGCGATTCTACTTTTTAACTGATTAATAGTTTTATCATTATCTAAACCTTTAATTTCTTTATTAATGATTCTCCAAGCTTTTTCGCCAACTTCAGGAGCAGCATAATCTTCGATATACTCAGCTAAAGTTAAAATGGCATTTGGAGTACAAAAGCGTTTAATAAATCCCGGAACCGAAAACTCCATAAAATGTTCTCCTGTTCTACCTAAACGATAACAAGCAGTACAGAATGAAGGTAAATATTCATTTTCAATCAGTTCATCGATTATTTCGGCCAATGATCTATTATCATTAATAGCAAACTGTTCGCGATTTAAATTTTGTTCTTCATTCTGACTTTCATGATATGATCCTAATTCTAATTTAGTACCACCATCAATTTGAGAAATGCCAAACGCCATTACTTCTCGACGAACTTTAATCGATTCACGAGCTGTTAAAATCATTCCGGTATAAGGAACTGCAAGTCTTAATATTGCAATTAATTTCACAAAATCATCATCGTTAACTATATACTTAGGATCAACATCAATTGACGATGCATCCTGGATTCTTGGAAACGATAATGTATGTGGACCAACATTATAACATGCTTCTAAGTGATTTGTGTGTCGAATCATTGCTAATACCTCATATCTCCAATCGTACAATCCAAATAAGGCACCTATCCCAACATCATCTAAGCCTGCCTCTTGTGCACGATCTAAAGATGTTAATCGATAATTGAAATCTTTCTTTTTCCCACCCAAATGATATTTTGCGTATTCTTCGGGATGATATGTTTCTTGAAAAACCTGATATGTACCAATTCCCGCTTCTTTTACAGTTTTAAATCCTTCTATTTCCAAAGGAGCAGCATTAATGTTTACTCGTCGAATTTCTCCATTCCCTTTTTTGACATTATATACTGTATTAACATTATCGGCAATAAATTCTGGAGAATAATGCTTGTGCTCACCATATACTAGAATCAAACGTTTTTGTCCGTTATCTTCAAGTGCTTCTACCTCTTTAATTAATTCTTGATCAGATAATGTTTGACGAACAGCTTCTTTATTTGTTACTCTAAAGCCGCAATATTTACAATTATTTGTACACTTATTTCCAACATACAAAGGTGCAAAAAGAACGATTCGATTTCCATAAACCTTTTCCTTTAGAGTTTTTGCTCCTTGTTTAATCTCCTCAATTAATTCAGGGTCGTTAGCATTAATTAACACAGCTGTTTCTTCGAGATTTAAACGTTGTTTATTTAGCGATTTTGCTATTACCTCACGAACCCTTTCTTTTGTCGATTCGGTTTTGTTTATACAGGCCCAAATTTCATAAGGATCAATAAATGGCTTCATTCGTTGATCCTTAATTTTATATTCTTCTGGATAAAATTTCATGTGATTATTTTTAAATTGTTGCTTTTACTTTATTATACATTCACTATCTCAGGATGATTTTGTTATAGCCATAACAATACTTTTCCAAATACTTTATTATTCAGAAAAAAATTGATATTTAATAAACTCGGAATTTTGTTTAATAATTTTCATCACCTTTGTTTTTAAGTAATACAGATTTTACCTGAATGCCTTTTAAGCGCCCAAGTTGACCAGTTAAAGAACCAATCTCGTCTGTTGTACCTTCAAGAACAAAAGAAATAATGTTTTGACCATTGCCTCGTGGCAAACCTTGCCTACCAAGAATATTGTTGGATTGATTGAAAGCAATTTCGTTCATTTGCTGAACAAAATTCGTGTCTTCAATTAAAATAAGTGCGGTTCCAATTCTCTTTTCCATCAGATTTCCTCCGGATTAGATTTATTCTTTTTACCTTGAAACAAACGTATTTGTTTCTCAGAAAGAGTAAATAATTAATACTGTTATTCAGTTAACAAAGATAAAAATATTTTTATGAATGTAAATATGATTTAAATCAGTTTTTGATTACCGATTTGCTCAATTAAAGAATTTCAGGTGTTTTATCCAAATAATTTATTAAAAAATATCAATCCAATTTGATTATTCAACTAAGCATGGCAATTTAAAACGGAACATAAAAGATTAATTCCCGAGTAAGACTAAAAAAATTGAAATATCGCATATACAAAGACAAATAACGTAGTATTTGTAAGGAGCTGCGAATGTGATGATTACATTTGAAGACTAGCAAGGTCTTAAAGTACTTTAAAGATAATAAATGAGAATATAAACTAAAAAAAGGTAAACTATCTACGTAATAGTTCATATTTTTTTTTTAAATTTATATTTCTTTCAACATTTTTACGGTTTACACATTTAATAATAAGATTTTAATTTAACCATATGGATTCATCAATAAATTATAACTGGAGCAATAAAAGCATATTAATTGCCGATGATGAATTACACAATTATATCATACTTGAAAAATCATTAAAGAAAACCAAGATCAAAATTTTCCATGCAGATAACGGAGAAAAAGCAGTTAACATTTTTAATAAAAATCCAAACATTGATATTATCTTAATGGATATAAGAATGCCTGAAATGGGCGGTTTGGAAGCTACAAAATACATTAGAAGTATGAATAGGAATATTCCAATTATAGCTTTTACCGCTTATGCTCTTTCAGATAATGAAGCTATTGCACTTGAGTTTGGGTGCGATGATTATATATCAAAACCTGTAAGACCAGATTTCTTGCTTAAGAAAATTAATGAGCACTTAACCAAACGATAATTTAATATTTAACTTCTCCCTGAACAATTCCTATCTCAATTCAATAAACTTGAATTTAATCTTCAATTTGTTTAACAAAATAGGCAACTTTTTCAAGTGAAGTAATCATATCATATTCCTCTAAATATACATTAGGAGATACACTTAAAGGTGTTGAAGTATAATTTAATATTCCTTTAACACCTGCTGCCATAAGTGTTTCGGTAACCGAAGCTGCATTTTCTGGAGGAACGGTAAGTATTCCAATTGAAATATTACGATCTCTAATTACAGTTTTCATTTCATTCATTGGATAGCATTTAACCCCAGAAATTACTTTATGTACTTTTTTAGGATCAACATCAAAAATGGCAACTATCTTAAGTTTTGTTCTTTTACCATTAAAGTAAGTTGTAATTGCACGACCTAAATTCCCAATACCAATAATTGCTGCATTTAATCCAAATTCCGTATCAATAATATCACCAATTACATCAATTAAAGCTTTTACATCATATCCTTTTTTCAAGGTTGTAGAATAACCTATAAGCATTATATCCCGACGAACTTGAACCGCCGTAATATTATGTAAGTGAGCCAACTCATGTGAATAAATATGTGTTTTACTATCTGCAAAACATTTTAAAAGAGTTCTTCTATACTCACTTAATCTTCCTATTGTTTTTTCTGGAAGCTTGCCCATAAGATCCTGAATTAATTAATTGGTTAATTTACAAAAAAAAAATACATCTGCAAAAATTATAGTAAAAGTAGAACCGTGCCCTACTTTATTTCTACTTTAAATTCCTAATTATATAAATTTTATATGCTTAATATTCGAGAATTGAATCCGCTTTCTGGAATATGTTTTGTTTGCAAAAAAAGACTCAAAAATTTTATCTTACTTCGCATTGGAATATTATTCGTGATTAACAAAAATTGTAGGATTTAATAAAAATCAAATATTAAGTTGGTTATTTACTAAAAAAGGCCATTCATAAATTTGAACAGCCTTTTCTTAAATTTCGATTATTTATTTTTTTAGAATTTTTATACCATAATTCATTGGATCATTTGGAGGATCGTCATTCCAATCCATAAAAGAATGCGAATCATCGCATTCGAAATAAAGTCTATAATTTCCTGCAGGAAGCAGAATAAAATCATTAAACATCCTGTTTTTTTGTGCACCACCAGCATGCTCTGATGTTCTATATGTCATTTCCCACACTATTTTACCAGAATCCATATTTTTAATCCAACCTGTATCTGACATATAACCATTATTCCCTTCACCTATTGCATATATTCGCACTTTCGTTTCTTTTTCAAGCATAAAATTTTCGTAATCACGCTGATTATCTCTAACACCTGTTATATCTACAATTACATTTTCATCTTTAAACTCTTCTTCCTTAAATAATTTGATGTTTGATTTATCGATATCATTAACTGTCCATAAACTTAATCCCCATAACTTTTGATCGTAAGGTGGCGAAGTATTCCAATCGTGATACGAATGAGAACCATCGGTAAGAAAATAAGCAATGTACTTACCTCTGGCTAAAGTAATAACCTCATTTATTATTCTATTTTTATCTGAACCACCAGCATATTCTGATTTTGATCGTGTAAACTTCCATACTGTTTCACGGGTTTTTGCATCAATAATCCATCCATAATCGCTCGGTTCGGATCTCATAGATTCACCTAAACAAATTACACGAAGATCAACTGAATTAGTAATCTCAAATCCTTGAGTAACAAATTCATTATCGCGAACCTTAGTTAAATCAACAACAGGTAAATGTTCATTTGTATTCTCTGAAACATTATTCATATCCTTACTATCACACCAAATGGATACTCCCCAGAATTGTGGATCGTTTGGTGGCATAACATTCCATTTATCAAAAGAATGCGATCCATCAGTAATATAATTAATTTCGTATTCGCCTTCCGGAAGAATAAGTTCTTGAAATGCGGAGAAGTTTTTTCTTCCTCCACCTGCACGATTAAAATCTGTTAAATTATTGGGCCAAATTTTCTCATGTGTTTTTAAATCATAAATCCAGCCAAAATCATGAAATACTCGACCTTCTTTTTCTCCTTGACAATAAATATATACTTTAGTTTCTTTTTTAAGAGCAAAGTTCTTTCGCGCAACTTCATTATCTCCTGTTCGAACAAAAGATACAATAGATTTTTTAGATAAATTATCGATATAATCTCTTCCACTATTAACCTCAAATCCATTATTGTTACTACTTACTGTCATATAATTTTTCTCATCCCGAGTATATGGATGTTCTACTTCATTTACAATAGCTCTAGCTACTTCGTGAACTATATTCGTGAAATCGTTCCCGTAAATTCTATAATTGGAATTTTCTTGTATACTTGTAAAATATACTTCGTAAGCACCCTTTTTAAGTTTTAAATTAGCATTAAATGAAAAAGGACCATTGCCATGAAAAAATTCATTTTCATATTCATCTAAAAGACTCCAAACAACTTCTCTTGATTTGCTTTTGATAATCCATCCGTAATACATAAGATTATTCCCCCACTTTTCAAAAGAAGCACCAGAACCATTAATATTAATTGTAGCATCCTGATTCAATTTAAATCCTGCAATATCAACTTCGCCCTGAGCAACTCTACCAACTTTCACTTCAGTTTCTGTTTGCGCCGACAGTGAAAAGGAAAAAAGCATAATACAACACAGTATTAGTAATAATCTAAAATGGGGTATCCAGTCATCGCCCGTAAAGTTTTAACTTTGCAGGATGAAATATCCAGCAAATCAAATGGAATTTGAAGAAATGTTTAAAACGGAACAAGAGTGCATCGATTATTTGG
>JAQIBH010000131.1 GCA_027859205.1 Bacteroidales bacterium
GAACCTGCTAGTGTAAAAATTGCTTCGTTATTGTTTAAGCCGGAAGCGTATCAAAAAAGCCTGAAAATAGATTATATTGGGATGGAAATTCCTAATGATTTTATTGTAGGATATGGCTTGGATTATGATGGTTTGGGTAGGAATCTTGCAGATATATATACTTTGAGTAGTTAATTTAATCACGATTTTTTAATGTTAAATATTATATTGTTTGGCCCTCCGGGTTCAGGGAAAGGTACGCAGTCAAAAAAAATTACCGAAAAGTATAACTTAGTCCATATATCAACAGGAGATGCTTTGCGCAATGCAATTATAAAAAAAACTTCATTGGGAATTGAAGCTCAAAAATTGATTGACGATGGTAATTACGTTACTGATGAAATGGCGATCGAAATAATTAAAGAAGAGTTGGATAACCACGAGTGCGCAAATGGTTTTGTTTTTGATGGTTTCCCACGTACTACATTTCAAGCAGAGCAATTTCCAGAAATATTATTCAAATTTGGAACTAATGTAAACTTGATGATCTCGATAGTAGTTGATGAAAATATATTGATTGAACGCTTATTGAATCGAGCCAAAGAGTGTGACAGACCAGATGATCGTGAAGAGGAGATAATTTATAAGAGATTAGAGATTTATAATGAAACAACAGCTTGTGTAAAAGATTATTATAAATCATTGGGAAAATATGAATCTATTGAAGGAAATGGAGAAATAGATGGTATATTTGATAAAATTTGTACAGTAATAGAAAAATATAATTAGATGGCAGGATCGAATTTTGTTGATTATGTAAAAATATACTTTAAGTCTGGTAAAGGAGGAGCAGGTTCTCCGCATTTACATCGGGAAAAGTTTATTACTAAAGGAGGTCCAGATGGTGGCGATGGAGGCCGTGGAGGCCATGTTATTTTAAAAGGTAATGCCCAACTTTGGACTTTGCTGCATTTTAGATATAAAAAGCATATTTCTGCCACAAGTGGAATGTCTGGTGGAAGTTCAGAGCGAACAGGAGCCGATGGTAAAGATGTTATTGTAGAAGTACCATTAGGAACAATTGCAAAAAATGCAGAAACAGGCGAAGTAATTTTTGAAATAACAGAAGATAAAGAAGAAAGAATATTCTTGGAAGGCGGTAGAGGTGGTTTGGGAAACACACATTTTAAATCATCTACACATCAAACTCCTCGTTATGCTCAGCCTGGTGAAGAAGGACAAGAAGATTGGTTTATTCTTGAATTAAAACTTCTTGCTGATGTTGGTTTAGTAGGATTTCCAAATGCGGGCAAATCAACATTATTATCAGTAGTTTCAGCTGCAAAACCTAAAATAGCCGATTATGCATTTACCACTTTAACACCTAATTTGGGAATTGTACCTTATCGCGATATGCAATCGTTTGTAATGGCAGATATTCCCGGAATAATTGAAGGAGCTCACGAAGGTAAGGGCTTAGGATTGAGATTTTTGCGCCACATTGAACGAAACTCGATGTTATTATTTATGGTTCCATGTGATAGCGATGATATTCATTCGGAGTATAAAACCCTGTTGTCAGAATTAGAAAAATATAATCCTGAATTATTAGATAAAACCAGAGTGTTGGCAATTACAAAAACTGATATGATTGACGAAGAATTAATCGATGAAATGAAAAAAGATTTGCCAGATATACCATACTTATTTATATCTTCTGTAGTTCAACAAGGAATTCAAGAATTAAAAGATTTAATTTGGGAACAACTTCGATAATTAATAACTATGCTCGAATTACTTAATAATATCGACACACAACTTTTTATTTTTTTAAATAGTATAAATTCTCCTTTCTGGGATGTAATAATGCGATGGATTTCGGGATCAAAATCCTGGATTCCGATGTATTTAGTAATTGTAGCATTTATTATATATAAATTTCGTTGGAAAGCAATTATTACATTATTGTTTGTTGCTCTTGTGGTTACCTTAGCCGATCAAATATCTGTAAAAGGATTTAAAGAAGTTTTCGAGCGATTACGTCCTTGTCATACTCCCGAGTTACAAGACATTGTACATTTGGTAAAAAACAAATGTGGAGGTAAATACGGATTCATATCATCACACGCAGCAAATACATTTGGTGTAGCATTTTTCTTGTCACAATTATTTAAAAACAGAAATTTCTCAGTTTTTATTTTTGTTTGGGCATCCATTGTGTCTTATAGTAGAATTTATCTAGGAGTGCATTTCCCTTTCGATGTTTTAGGTGGAGCAATATTGGGAAGTGTAATAGGTTTTTCAGTTTATTATCTTCATAATTTTACGTTACAAAAATTATCAAAACATTTTAAGTAGAACATTGTTATTTTTGTATTCGGATAGCCGCTTCAAGCGGCTAGGCGGATTAAATCTGGCACAAAATGATAAAAAATAGTATGTTAGCTTATTATTGTAAAGATTTTACAAATCAACATGATGCTTTGTATTCAAAATAATTCAACCGATCCGTATTTTAATTTGGCAGCCGAAGAATATCTTCTGCGGAATTTTAAAGAAAATTGCTTTATGCTTTGGCGAAATAAGCCATCAATAATTGTGGGTAAACATCAAAATGCTTTAGCGGAAATAAATTACGATTATATTAAAGAAAATAGTATTGATGTTATTCGTAGATTATCGGGTGGAGGAACTGTTTTTCATGATTTAGGAAACCTAAATTTTACGTTTATTCAGAATGTAAACCCAAATGAAAATATTGTTGATTTTAAAAGATATATTAAACCAGTTGTTGAAGTTTTAAATCAATTAGGAATTAATGCTAAGCATGAAGGGCGAAATGATATAATGATTGAAGGCAAAAAAGTATCTGGTAATGCAGAGCATGTGTTTAAAAAAAGAGTTTTGCATCATGGAACATTATTATTTTCCTCGGCAATATCAAATCTTTCAACAGCCTTAAAAGTAAATCCTTTAAAATATCAAGACAAAGGAGTAAAATCTGTTAAAAGTAGAGTAGCTAATATTAAAGAATATTTATCAGAATATATTTCGGTAATTGAATTTCAGAATAAGATAATAGCTTACATGAATGAATCTGAGACTAATTTTGAAAATTACCAATTTTCTAAAACCGATATTGATAAGATAAATAAATTGGTCAAGGATAAATACGCCACTTGGGATTGGAATTTTGGATACTCGCCGAAGTATAGTTTTGAAAAGTCTGTTAATATTAAAGACAACCATATTGATATTAAATTGAGTGTTGAAAAGGGTATTATTACTAATGTTAAATTTAATTGTGATTCAATTGATAAAAATGATATTTCTTATGCTGAGCAAAAATTAATTGGAATCAAACACAAGGAAGATTCAATTATGAAAGCTTTCAAGGATATTCCCAACAATAGTTTTATTTCTGCAATTCCATTAGGGGAATTAATAAAATCATTATTTTAATTGTATTTCTAAACTGCTTGGGGTCAGTCGTTTTGTCAGTATCTTTTTAACTTTTTGTAAAAAAAGTTGACTCTGACTTGATTTCTTCGTATTTTTAATAGAAGATTTTTACACTATTTTTCATACTATATCATACAAATTTATATAACCTAAAACCCAAGATTATGCAAAAGAAATTAATAATAATTAGTTTAATAGCATTCTCTTTTGTTTTTGTTCAGTGTACAAAAAAGGACAAAAAAGAAGAATTAAAGCCTCAAACAAAAATTGAAAAGCTTTTGGCTAATTATGCGGATGTTAAACTAGAAACCGACCTTAGTGCATTAAGTGAAAATCAGAAAAAGATGATACCTCTGCTGTTCGTAGCAGCACAATTAATTGACGAGCTTTATTGGGCGCAAATATGTGCGTTGAGGGATGAAACAAAAGAGAGCATAACTGACGAAAAAGTTATGAAGTATTTTAATATTAATTATGGACCCTGGGACAGATTAAATGGAATGGAACCGTTTGTTGATGGAGTTAATGAGAGATTTGATGGAGCAAATTTCTATCCTGATAATATGTCTTACCAAGAGTTTGACGAATTTTCTAATTTGGGTAAGTATAATTCATATACACTAATTCGAAGAAACGAACTAGGGAGTTTACAAACGATACCATATCATCAGGCATACAAAGAAAAGCTGGATAAGATAGCAGAATTAATGAATAAGGCAGCTAATTTTTCTGAGGATAAGGGGTTTGAAAAATATCTCAAATCACGTGCTAATGCATTATTAACCGACAACTATTACGAAAGTAATATAGCATGGATGCAAATGAAAGATAATTTAATAGATTTTGTAGTTGGCCCGATTGAAGATTTGGATGATAGGTTATACTATACAAAAACATCATATCAGTCGATGATTTTAATAAAAAACAAACAATCAAGTAAGGATTTAGAGAAATATTCGCTTTTGCTTCCTTATCTTCAGAAGAATCTCCCAGTAGATGTTAAATATAAAACAGAAATGCCGGGAGAATTATCTGACATTATGGTTTATGATGTTATAAATTGCTCAGGATACTGGAATACCGGAAGTAAGAAAATAGCTATAACATTACCACTTGATGGACAAGTCCAATTAAAAGTTGGAAGCAGAAAACTGCAGTTTAAAAATGTTATGGAGGCAAAATTTGAAAAAATACTACGACCCATAAGCGAGGTTTTAATTGAAGAAGATCAGCTTAAACATGTGAAATCAAAAGCTTTTTTCGAAAATACAATGTTTTATGAAGTAGGTAGTGCTCTGGGAATAAAAAATACCATAAATGGAAAAGGTACTGTACAAAATGCTTTAAAAGATCAATATAATGTTATCGGGGAATGTAAGAATGATATATTAAGTTTGTTTTTTGTAACAAAACTTTATGAAATGGGCGAAATGAATGGAGGAGATTTAATGGATAATTATGTTACATATATGACAGATGTTTTCAGATCCGTTCGGTTTGGTATTTCTAATGATCAAGGAGTTGCTAATATGATTAGATTCTATTATTTTGAAGAATTAGGTGCCTTTACTCGTGACAAGAAAAGCGAGAAATATAGAATAGATTTTGATAAAATGAAAGAGGCTATGCTTAAATTTTCTGAAGAAATATTAGTAATACAAGGGAATGGAGATTATGAGGCTGCTAAGAACTTAGTAAATGAGAAAGGATTTATAAGAGACGATTTATTAAATGATTTATATAAGATTCAAAAGCAAAGAATTCCTAAGGATGTCGTATTTATTCAAGGACTTGATGTGGTTGGTTTAGAAAATTAAACTAATAAAAAAGGGAGCAGAAGCTCCCTTTTTTATTAGTTTGTTTCTTTATCTTTTTTGGGAGGTTCAAATCCATATGCAATACCTTTTACTTCGTACGTTGGAGCTTCTCCAAAACCTCCTATTGATTCTTCTTTTGTAACCAAAACAATCATGCCTCCAAGTCCAGCTGCTTTTTTCTGGAGTCTTATCATAGCACTTTTTTTCGCTGATTTTGCACTTCTGCTTCCTGCAGAAGAGCTTGCTTCTACAAAACCCAATTCATATAAACCTTCTACATCATTTTTTTGGTTGGTAATAATTACAGTTTTCCAGTCTCCTTCTTCGACCATCATCAAAACAGGTTTGTTGAAAACTTCTTTTCTTCCATTACTAAAAACTACTTTTTGAATTTGTTTTCTTTTAACAGTTATTGTTTCATCCGAACCTGGTTCTGAGTATCGAACTGTTGCTGACGAAATATTTTTAACATCAACAACAAGTTTTCTTCTACCTAGCATATATATTGTGTCAAGCTTTACATCATCTTCTTGTGCAAGTACAGGCAAACTCATAATAAATACTAAACTCGCTATAATTAAATTCTTTATTTTCATAATTCCTTTATTTTCAGATTTAAAATGATCGTTCTTAATTTTTTGTGAAATTAAGAAGTAAAAGTTAATATTCAAAAAATATACCAATTTTGAAAATAATTTATAGTGAAAACAAATAATTAAATTAAAACGATATTTTTGTGTTAAATATTTTAAATAATAATTTAAATGAAAAAAATTATTTTCTCGGTTTACGTATGGCTTTTATTAATAACTACGGCATTAGTTCTTTCTTTACCATTTGTTATAATATGGTTATTTACGGTTTTATTCGATAAAAGATTAATTGTATTACATTATTATGCAAATTTCTGGGGAAGTTTATTAACAGTTCTTGTTCCTGGATGGAACATAAAACTAATTGGTAAAGAGAAATTAAATAGTAAAGCTAAAATAATTGTAGCAAATCATCAATCACAAGAAGATGTACTCCTGATTTATCGTTTGGGAGTACCATTTAGATGGATTTCTAAAGCGGATGTTTTCAAAACCCCGATTTATGGTTGGTTAATGTCTTTGAAAGGTGATATTAAAGTGCAGAGATCAAATAAAGCAAGTATTAAGCAAATGTTTATTGATGCAGAGAAAGTGCTAAGAAAAGGAAGTAGTATTACAATATTCCCTGAGGGAACAAGGTCTAAAACCGGTTATTTAGGAAATTTCAAGGAAGGGGCATTCAAATTAGCACAGGCGGCAGAAATTCCTATTGTTCCTGTTGTAATTTACGGTACAGGGACAAAACTGATTTATCCAAATGGTATTTTTAAAGGAAAACATAGTGTTATTGTTAAAATTCTTGATGAAATTTCATACGAAGAGATAAAAGATAAGAACACAAAAGAACTTGCAAATAAGGTAAAAAATTTAATAGAATTAGAATTGAATATGCTAAAATTATCTGAGAATGGAAATTAATGAACTCCTAAATACTTACCAAAAAAGGGTAGATTCATATACTAGTAAATTAGTAATAGTCAAAAGAGATCTTGTAGTTCTTAGCTTTTTAAGATTTCTAGCTTTTATTTCGACTTTTGCTTTAGTAGTTCTGTTGGTAAAGCATTTTAGTGTTTTATTTTTAGTATTGGTATTATTATCATTTGCCTTGTTCATTTTCTTTGTACTTTATTATTTTAAGAGAACAGATTATTTAAATCATTTACAAAATCTGATAAAAATTAATAAGGACGAAATTGATGTTCTAAATAATGACTATTCAAAATTCTACGATGGCGAAAAATATATGAGTAGAGATCATGCATATTCGTATGATTTAGATTTGTTTGGACAGGGATCACTTTTTCAATACTTGAACAGGACGGTAACTTTAGTTGGTCGTAAACTTCTTTCGAGCAGACTGTTAAATATTAACATTATTACAGGGTTAGTACTTGAAAAGCGACATGAAGTTTTAAAAGAACTAAGAGTTAAAATTGATTGGAGACATAATTTTTTAGCTACGGCTTATTCTAGCCCGGTTACCGAAGATGACAATAAGAAATTAGATATTTGGTTAAAAGAACCTGTGTTTTTTATTAAAAAAATTGCTTTTCGAATATTGATAGTTTTGCTACCTGCAATCACCTTGTTATTTGTAGGACTATTTGTTGCGGGAATATCGCATTACGTATGGTTTACAACATTAGCTCTAATGCAATTATTCTTTGCAATCGTAATTCTCCGCAGAACAAATAAAGAACAGAACAGAGTTTCTAAGGGTTTGGGGATATTGCGAAATTATTCAAAACTAATTAAGTTAATTGAACCAGAGATTTTTAGTTCAGAAATATTGAAGGATTTACAAAAAGAGTTACAAACAGAATCAGTTAGAGCTGAATTTGCATTTAAAAAGCTGATTAAAATAATTGATGCATTCGATACGCGGCTAAATATATTTTTAGGCTTTATATTAAATGCTACTTTAATGTGGGATTTGTATTCTATGATTCGTTTAGAAAGGTGGAAATTAAAATATGGAAAAAATGTAAAACAATGGGTCCAAGTTATAGCCGAGTTTGATTTTTACTGTAGTTTGGCAAACTACAGTTATAATAATCCAGATTTTGTTTTTCCCGAAATTTCGGAAAAAGCAGTGCTGCATTCTCAAGAATTGGGGCATCCATTAATTCCAAAATTAAAACGTGTAAATAACGATTATGGGATTGATCCAGGGAAAATAGATATTATTACGGGTGCTAATATGGCTGGCAAAAGCACATTCTTAAGAACTGTTGGTGTTAATTTAATTCTTGCAATGACTGGCATGCCTGTTTGCGCCACAAAATTTGAGTTTCGATTAATGGATTTATTTTCGGGAATGCGAACAGCCGATTCACTTAAAGAAAACGAATCTTACTTTTACGCCGAATTAAAAAGATTAAAACATATAATAGAAAAATTGAAGAACGGTAATAGTGCTTTTGTATTATTGGACGAAATACTTAAAGGGACAAACTCAATTGATAAAGCTAAAGGTTCGTGGAAGTTTGTAGAACATTTAATAAATTTGGAAGCCACAGGAATAGTTGCGACGCATGATTTAAATTTGTGTAAGCTTGAGAAAAATTATCCTGATAATATCAAGAATAAGTGTTTCGAAGTAGAAATTAATTCTGATAAAATAAAATTTGACTATAAACTCCGCAAAGGTGTAACACAAAATATGAATGCCTCGTTATTAATGAAACAAATGGGAATTTTTTCTAATTAATATTTTTTCAACAATTAACATGCTTATTATTTGTTGATTTTTATTTATTTTGTGCGGCTTATTGATTGATCAACAGTAAAATGCCTTTGCCTGTTGATAAACAAATTCTATATGGATTTTTCTTTTATTTATATTTACGGAAAATTAGATTAAATGACGGCAACATACACAGAAGATAATATTCGAACACTCGATTGGAAAGAGCATATTCAGAAACGTCCCGGGATGTATGTCGGGAAATTAGGTGACGGTTCTTCACAGGATGATGGGATTTACGTATTATTAAAAGAAGTTATGGATAATTCCATCGATGAATTCATGATGGGAAATGGGAAAACAATTGATATTGAAATGACCAATGATTCTGTTAAAGTTCGTGATTATGGTCGTGGAATACCTTTAGGAAAGTTACTCGACGTTGCTTCTAAAATGAATACCGGAGCAAAATATGATTCTAAGGCTTTTAAAAAATCCGTAGGGTTAAATGGGGTTGGTATTAAGGCAGTAAATGCATTATCATCAAATTTTAAAATAGAAACTTTTCGTGAAGGAGAAAGAAAAAGTATAGAGTTTGCGAAAGGCGAAATAGTAAATGATGAAGATATTCAGAAATCAACTGAAAAGAACGGGACATTAACAACTTTTGTTCCAGATACGGGTATTTTTGGCGAATATAATTATATTGAAGAATATGTAGTTGCACTTATTAAGAATTACATTTTCTTAAATGCAGGATTAACAGTAAAACTTAACGGTGAAAGTTATTTTTCGAAAAACGGCTTAAGAGATCTTTTAGATCAAAATATGAGTTCAGAAGGATTGTATCCGATAATTCATATTAAAGGTGAAGATATAGAAATTGCAATTACTCATGGTAACCAATACGGTGAAGAATATTACAGTTTTGTAAACGGTCAACATACAACCCAGGGAGGATCACACCTTATAGCTTTTCGTGAGGCATATGTAAAAACTATACGTGAATTTTACAAAAAGGACTTTGAGCCATCCGATATTAGAGCATCAATTGTCGCAGCGGTTAGTATTAAGGTGGAAGAACCTATATTCGAATCCCAAACAAAAACTAAGCTTGGATCGAAAAATATAGCACCTAATGGGCCATCGGTCCGAAATTTCATTGCTGATTTCTTAAAAAATGAACTTGATAATTTTTTACATAGAAATAGTGAAGTAGCGGATGCCTTGCATCGAAAAATTATTGAATCGGAGAAAGAGAGAAAAGCAATTTCTGGCATTAAAAAACTAGCTAAACAAAGAGCTAAAAAAGCAAGTTTACATAATAAAAAATTGCGTGATTGCAGGGTTCATTATGACTCTAACGCAGAGCGCAAAGAGGAAACAATGATTTTTATTACCGAAGGTGATTCAGCTAGCGGATCAATAACTAAATCACGAGATGTAAATACACAAGCTGTTTTTAGCTTAAAGGGAAAACCATTAAATACTTTTGGACTTACAAAAAAGATCGTATACGAAAATGAAGAGTTTAATTTATTGCAGGCAGCACTTAATATTGAAGAAGGAATTGAAAGTTTGAGATATAATAATGTTATAATAGCAACCGATGCCGACGTAGATGGTATGCATATTAGATTATTATTAATTACTTTTTTCTTACAATTCTTCCCTGATCTTGTAAAAAATGGGCATCTTTATATTCTTCAAACACCTTTGTTTAGGGTTCGAAATAAAAAAGAAACTATATATTGTTATAGCGATGAAGAAAAAATTAAAGCAATAAACAAATTAAAAAGCAATCCCGAAATAACTAGGTTTAAGGGACTAGGAGAGATCTCTCCGAATGAATTTAAGCATTTCATTGGTAAGAATATTCGTTTAGATCCTGTGCGGTTGCGGAAAGAAGATGCAGTTAAAGATTTGCTTGAATTTTATATGGGTAAAAACACTCCTGAAAGACAAGACTTCATAGTTGAAAACCTTAAAATAGAAGCTGCAGATTAAAACAAAATTGATAATAACGATTATTAAATAAGATATTGATGTAAGAAATGAGTAAAGAGAATAAGGAAAATACGGATCAACAAAATAATGAAGAGTTGGAAATAAATTCAGAGATATCTGAAAAGGATAAAAATAATAAAGAGCTGCATAAAATTGTTCATTTGTCGGGAATGTACAAAGATTGGTTTCTTGATTACGCATCTTATGTTATACTTGAAAGAGCAGTTCCACATTTATACGATGGTTTAAAACCTGTTCATCGTCGCATTTTGCATGCAATGAAAAAACTGGATGATGGCAGATATAATAAAGTAGCAAATATTATAGGTTTTACAATGCAATTTCATCCTCATGGTGACGCATCAATTGGCGATGCTCTTGTTCAACTTGGTCAGAAAGATTTATTAATTGATTCGCAAGGAAACTGGGGGAATATATTAACCGGTGATGGAGCTGCTGCCTCCAGATATATAGAGGCAAGATTGTCAAAATTTGCTTTGGATGTTGTATTTAATCCCAAAACTACCGAATGGAAAAAGTCATATGATGGTAGAAATGAAGAACCTGTTTCTTTACCCGTTAAGTTTCCGTTACTTTTAGCTCAAGGTGTTGAAGGTATCGCTGTTGGCCTTGCATCAAAAATATTACCTCATAATTTCAATGAATTAATTGATGCCGCAATTGCCTTTTTAAAAGGAAAAAGTTTTGAGTTGTTTCCTGATTTTTTAACTGGAGGCATTGCTGATTTTAGTAAATATAATGATGGCATTCGCGGTGGATCAATTAAAGTGCGTGCAAAAATTGAAAAAGAAGATAAAAAGACTCTTAAAATAACTGAACTTCCTTATGGAAGAACAACTCAGAGTTTAATAGATTCTATTGTAAAAGTAATTGAAAAGGGTAAAATTAAGATTAGGAAGATTGATGATAACACAGCCGAATTTGTAGAAATATTGATTCACCTTCATTCTGGCACTTCACCTGATCAAACCATTGATGCATTGTACGCTTTTACCGATTGTGAGATGTCAATTTCACCAAACTCATGTGTTATTGAAAATTCGAAACCCGTATTTCTTGGAGTTAGCGATATGTTGAAATATTCGGCAGAAAATACTGTTGAATTATTAAAAAAAGAACTTCAAATTAGAAAGAAGGAATTACAAGAATCATGGCATCTTTCATCTTTGGAAAAAATATTTATTGAGAATAGAATTTATCACGATATTGAAGAGTGCGAAACCTGGGAATCTGTTATTGAAACAATTGACAAGGGACTCGATCCTTTCAAAAAATTGTTAATGCGTGAAGTTACCGTGGAAGATATTGAAAAGCTTACCGAAATAAAAATTAAGCGAATTACGAAATTCGATGTTAAAAGGGCAGATGAATATATTAAGGGAGTTGAGGCTGAAATAAAAGAAGTTCAAAATCATTTGGATAATATAATTGATTTTGCAATTAATTATTTTAAGCAAATTCGCAAAAAACACGGCAATGGTCGAGATCGTAAAACAGAAATTAGAAACCTTGGTTCTATAGCGGCAACTCAGGTTGTTGTTGCTAATGAAAAGCTTTATGTAAACCGCGAAGAAGGTTTTATTGGCACAGGCCTTAAAAAGGATGAATACGTTAGTGAATGTTCAGATATTGATGAGATTCTTGTATTTCTTCGTGACGGTAAATATGTAATTACTAAAGCCGATGATAAGGTATTTGTTGGTAAAGATATTATTCATGTTGCTGTATTTAAAAGAAATGATGAACGTACTATTTATAATATTATTTATCGTGATGGTTTAAATGGTGCAATCATGATTAAACGATGTGCTATTAAAGGTATAACACGTGATAAAGATTATAATATTACGAAAGGCACTAAAGGATCAAAGATTCTTTATATGACTACCAATTTAAATGGAGAAGCAGAGGTAGTTAAAGTTTATTTACGTCCGCGACCGCGATTAAAAAAGCCGATTTTTGAATTTGATTTTAGCGAACTTGCAATTAAAGGCCGTCAATCAATTGGTAATATCTTAACCAAATATCCACTTCATAAAATTGTTTTAAAAGATGAAGGTGTTTCTACTTTGGGAGGAAGAAAAATTTGGTTTGAAGAAGAGGTGTTACGTTTAAACGCTGATGGTAGAGGTAATTATTTGGGCGAATTCCATGGTGACGAAAAGATACTTATAATTACGAAATCTGGAAAATATAGATTGTCAAATTACGATTTGGTAAATCATTTTGAAGATGATGTTTTAATTGTTGAGAAATTCAGACCAGAGAAAATATTTTCGGCAGTTTATTATGATGCTGACTTGGAATATTATTATGTTAAAAGATTTATTATTGATCCTATAGATAAATTAACAAGTTTTATAGGTGAAAATGAAGAATCGCGTTTAATGAAAATCACTGAAGTTGAATTCCCAAGATTGGAAGTTTCATTTGGAGGCACAAACAAAAATCGCGAAAACGAAATCATTGAGATTGCTGAGTTTATAGGTGTCAAGAGCTATAAAGCTAGAGGGAAAAGATTATCAAATTACGAAGTAAAAGTGATAAATGAACTAGAACCATTAATTATTAAAGAAGAAGAACCAGAAGTTATTAAGCCGAGTGATGAAATTAAAGACAATAATACATCACAAATGAGCTTGTTTGAAAACGGTAAAAAATAACAAATTTTTTATCAAAGAGTTTTTTCGTATATTTAGTATTCAAAATTTAAGAATATGAGAGTTTTTTTAGTTGGATTTATGGCAAGCGGAAAATCTTCTATTGGGAAGAAATTAGCAAAAAAAATTGGGGTTTTATTTATTGATTTAGATGAATATATGGAGGAGAAATACAATTCTACGATACGTTCACTTATTAGTGATAAAGGAATGGATAAATTTAGAGAAATCGAAAAAGAATCTCTGGAGGTCATAATAAATAAAAATAAGAATGTATTGATCTCAACTGGGGGAGGTACTCCGTATTATTTTGATAATATGAAACTTATGAATGATTCTGGTGTAACTGTTTATCTTAAGGTTGATGTTCCTACATTAGTTGATCGTTTAATGTATGACAAAAAAGACAGACCATTAATTTGGGGTAAATCAAGAGAAGACTTAACAGTTTATGCAAATGACTTATTTGGTAAACGAGAAAAGGATTATTTAAAAGCAAAACACACAGTAAGTGGTAAGGATTTTAAAATGCAAGCTCTGATAGATTTGTTAGAAGTTGAGAATTAAAAACTTTAAATTTTTACGCCGATTGAAAGAATATCATCAACTTGTTGTTCTTTACTTTTCCAATTAATAAAAGTTTCAAATAAAATTCTTTTTTGTTCGGGCATTTCATTCTCATGTATTTCAAGAAGTAACTCCCTTAAATTTCCAGGTCGGAATTTTTTTCTTTGAGGACCACCAAACTGATCAGTATAACCATCGGTGAACATATAAAATAAATCTCCTTTTTGAATATCAATTGTATGATTCGTGAATGGAGCTATAGATTTTTCGGAAATACCTACAGGCATTCTATCAGCTTTAATTACATTGAGCATATGGTCACGGATATAATATAAATTGTTATATGCACCGGCATACTCTAATTTCATATTGTCATAATCAATTACAATTAATGAAATATCCATACCATCTTTTGTTTCAGAAATTCTGTTGGCGTGAACCATTGTTTTTATAATCTTTTTACGTAACTGATTTAATATTTCTTTTGGTGTAAGAACATGCTCATCGTAGATTATTTCATTAAGAAAATTGATGCCAATAATACTCATGAATGCGCCAGGCACACCATGTCCTGTGCAATCTGCGGCTGCAATTATTGATTTGTTACCAATTTGTGCAACCCAATAAAAATCGCCACTTACAATGTCTTTAGGTTTAAATAAACAAAATCCGTTTTTTAATGTTTTTTGTAAGGTAATTTTGTCTGGGAATAACGCAATTTGTATATGTTTAGCATATTCTATACTATCGGTAATATCCTTATTTTGCTTTAATATCCTATCGGTTTGTAATTCTGAAAGATCAATTTGCTGTTTTATTTCATCTCGTTGAGCTTCAATTTCGTCTCGTTGAGCTTCAATTTCTTCTTTTTGTTGCATTACCTCAACGTTACGTACATTCAGTTTCCGATTATTGTTTCTTCGTAGTTTATTAACTAATATTAAAAATATGATAAAGCCGCTAAAAACGAATAAACCTGAAAATCCAAAAATATTTAATAATTTTTTTTGCTTTTTCTGTTTGTTTAGGAGTTCAATTTCTTGTTGCTTTTTATCCGATTGGTATTTTATTTCTAATTCGGCAATCTGATAATTTGAATCTTGATTAATTCTGCTGTTTTTTAATTCATAAAATTTCTCAAGATAAAACAATGCTTTTTCAGTGTTATTAATCTGATTATATGTTTGATATAGAATATCATAATTAACCTCAAGCGTGTGCTTAAAGTCCAGGGAATCTGAAATTTTTATGCTTTTTTCGCAAAAATCAATGGCTTTACTGTAATTCTTTAATTTGAGATTAATACCTCCCAAATTCAGATAAGATGTGGAGATGCCTTCTTGATCATTCAATCCAAGTTCTATTTTAAGAGATTTTTTATAAAACTCATTTGCTTGTGCAAATAATTCAAGATATTCATATAAAACACCCAAATTATTATAAGTGTTATTTAAGCCTTCAATATTATTAAGTTCTAGGTATATTTCCATCGATTTTTTATAACATTGAATAGCCTCAGTATAATCATCAAGAGTTCTATATACTATTCCCAAGTTATTATAAGCTTTTCCAATTTTTAGTTTGTTATCTTTTTCAAGCTGAATATTTAAGTATTTCGTAAAGTAATCAAGGGAATTATCATAGTTTTCTTGCAAATAATGTGCTTCACCCAAAATTTGATAACAATATTCTATAATAAGAGTACTGTCAATTTTTTCGGCGAGAATTAAAAATTCATTTGCATAGCGGATGGCTTTATCGGGAGAATTATAAACGTAATAGTCTGTTATATTATAATAAATGGGGATTTTTTTTATTCCATGTGAATTTTCTAAAATTGTTTCAAGAGAATCAATATTATAATTTTGAGCCGCAATTTTATTTAGCCCAAATGTTGAGAATATAATTATTATGGAAATAAAAAAAGCCGGTATTCTATTTATCATATCAGCATTAGTAAGAAAAAGTATTTCTATATCTTACTAATTTACGAAAAAAAAGAAAAAAAGATACAATTTTTATTGTTTTTGGAAACTTTGAAATTATTAAACAAGGATTATGCAAAAATTTGGAGATCATGTAACTTTTTGTATGTTCCTTGTTTTTTAAGCAATTCTTCATGTTTACCACGTTCTACAATTTCACCTTCATGAAAAACACAAATTTCATCCGCATCATGCACGGTAGAAAGCCTATGTGCTATAACAATCGAAGTTCTGTTTTTCATTAATTTGAATAAAGCATCCTGAACCAGTTTTTCCGATTCGGTATCTAAAGCCGAAGTAGCTTCATCAAGAATCATAATAGGTGGATTTTTTAGTACAGCCCTGGCAATACTTATTCTTTGACGTTGACCACCGGATAGTTTTGTCCCTCTATCACCAATATTGGTTTGGTATCCATGTTCTGTTTGTAGTATAAATTCGTGGGCGTTAGCAACTTTTGCTGCTTCAATAATTTCAGCTTCAGTAGCATTATCCAAACCAAAGGCAATGTTATTGTATATTGTGTCATTGAATAATATTGATTCCTGACTTACAATTCCCATTAAGCTTCTTAAATCATTAATTTTAAGATCTTGAACATCATGTCCATCAATACTTATACTTCCTTCTAAAACGTCATAAAATCTAGGCAAAAGATCAACAAGAGTAGATTTCCCTGAACCAGACTGACCAACTAACGCAATTTTTTGACCTTTTTGTACTTCCAGATCAATATTCTTTAGCACATAGTCTTCTATGTATTTAAAATTAAGGTTCTTATATACAATTTTATTTTCAAAGTCCTTAATTGATTTTGCATTTGTTTTTTCAGTAATAGCCACCTTGGCATCCAAAATTCCACTTATGCGTTCAACAGAGGCTAATCCTTTTTGTAAATTGTAATACACGGTGGACAGTTCTTTCGATGGTTGAATTATTTGTGAGAAAACAATTAAATAAGTCATAAATTCTTGCGGGCTCATTAATGAATCAGAGCTTAAAACAATATTACCCCCAAACCACATAACAATAACTATTACCAATGTTGCCATTAGTTCACTGAAGGGACCTGCAAGTTCTTTTTTTCTCCAAATCCGTGTCATTAAACGAGTATATGCCTGATTTTCTACTTTAAATCGATCGTGTATTTTTTTCTCGGTACTAAATGCTTTAATAATACGAAGCCCAAAAAGAGTCTCTTCAATATAAGATAAAAGTATACCTAATCGTTTTTGCCCTTTTAATGATTTTCTTTTTAATGATTTACCGATACTGCCAATTACAAAACCACTAAGAGGTAGTAAAACTAAAACAAATAAGGTGAGTTTTGGACTCCAAATAAATAACATTGTTAAGTATATTATTATTGTTATTGGAGCTTTAATGGCATTATTTAAAGATCTAATAATTGAAGCTTCGATTTCTTTTACATCACCTGTCATTCGTGAAATTAAATCGCCTTTTCGTTCTTCAGTAAAATATGATAATTGTAAGTCTAATATTTTAGCATTTAAATTATTTCTTATATCTCTAACTACACGAGTTCTTAGCGGAGCCATTGCATAATTACTTAAATAGTGGAACAGTGTTTTAAAAAACACAAAAAACATGATCATAATGCTTACAGCCAGTAGAGCTTGTTGTACACCTTCGGTTTCAATTATATTGCTAAGAAAATAATTAAAATTTTGCGTAATTGCCTCTGTACTTAATTCTAAAGGGATAGGTTCGGTAATTCGTGGTTGATTATTGAATAAAATACCTAAAAAGGGACCTGCCATTGTAAATGAAAACAACGAAAATATTGTACTTAGCAATGAAAGTAATATACTTAATAAGCCTTTGCCCCAATAAGGGATCATATATATAATTACTCTGTTCAATCCGTTCATTTCATTAAAATGTTTATTAACTCAATCTATTTAAACGACAAATGTAGAAAAAAATATTCTAGTAAGACCGTAATTATTTGGCTTAAAGATTAAAAAAAGTTAAAGCGATTTAAAACTGAAAATAAATAAAGGGCTGCAATTCAGATGATTTTACCTGATATAAAATGAAGATAATTACTACAACTAATAAGATTTTTACAAATATGTTTGATTTTATAAACCAACCTCGGTAGTTTTCTTTAAACCCAGCAGGTAACCAATGGATTGCAAATCCAAGAACTATTAAAAAGAAAATTTTATAATAAGAAGAAATCATAACAGGAACAAGGTTTATTTGAAAATTCCCTGTAATCTGTTTGATCATTCCAAAGGCACTTTCCATACTTTCTGCTCGGAAGAATATCCAAGCAAAAGTTACTAAATTAAATGTTGTAAATACTGAAACAAAACGGTAGAATAAATTATTACTTGATCGAGAAGTATAATGTTTATTCAAAGACAGATTCAATTGAACCCATAGCTTATGAATTACCAGACCTAAACCATGCAAACCACCCCAAATTATAAACCGTAAACTAGCACCATGCCATAAGCCCCCAAGAAGCATGGTTATCATTAGATTTATGTATAACCTCGTTTTTCCTTTACGATTTCCCCCAAGTGGAATATATAAGTAATCTCGTAGCCACGATGATAAAGAAATATGCCACCTCTGCCAAAAATCAGTAATATTAATTGCTTTATAAGGAGAATTGAAATTAACGGGTAATTTAAATCCAAGCAATAACGCAACGCCAATCGCTATATCTGTGTACCCCGAAAAGTCACAATAAATTTGAATGGAATAACCATAAACTGCCATCAGGTTTTCAAAACCTGTAAAAGATAGTGGAGACTCAAAAACACGATCAACAAAATTAATTGAGATGTAGTCAGAAATGAGCATTTTCTTAACTAAACCGTTAAGTATTAAAAATGCAGCATGTCCAAATTCTTGTTTTGTTAACTTGAATTTTTGGTAAAGTTGAGGAATAAATTCTGCCGCACGAACAATAGGACCTGCAATTAATTGTGGAAAGAATGAGACATAAAAACCAAAATCAATAATATTTCTTACAGGCTTTAGTTTCCCACGATAAACATCTACCGTATAACTTATTGTTTGGAAGGTGTAAAACGAGATTCCAACGGGTAAAATAATCCTTGATAAATTAAATGAAGATCCAGTTAAATTATTGGTCCAGGAGGCTAAAAAGTTTATAACTTCAAAATCAGTATTAAAAGTAGAATTTATTATATCGGTAAAAAAATAAGTGTATTTGAAATATCCTAAAAGACAAAGATTTATAATTATACTAGTTGCCACAAATAACTTTTTTCTCAAGTTTGTATTCGCTCTGTAAATTAATTGCCCTAGTGTAAAATCTGCAATAGTTGAAAAAATGATTAATGAAAAAAAGTAGCCTCCAGATTTATAATAAAAGAATAAACTCATAAAAAACAGGTAAGCATTTCTTAATGGGTTTTTCTTATATATAAAAGAATAAATAAGAAGTAAAAAAGCAAAAAATCCCCAAAAGTAAAACTTTGTAAACAAGAGTGGCTTTGCTTCGGAGTATAATAATATGTCTTTTAAAATATCCATTTATTATTTCAGGTCATTCTTTTCAATTAAATCTAATAAAGCTTCCGTAAATAATTTTCCTTGAATTTCATAACCGATTTTTTTAAAATGCAATCGGTCTTCACATACTAGTCCTTTATTATACCATTGTATTATAGAGTGCTCACCGCCCATAATGGAATGAAAATCCCAAGAACTAATTTGTAATTCATCGCAGATTTTAAAAATATTATATCTAAAAGAAAGAATGTTGGGGTTGTTTATTTTTTTATCTTTTAGATGATCATTTGGTGTTATAAGCAAGATGGATGCATTGGGCACAGAATTTTTAATCTGTAAAATCAAATCTCTCAAAATATATAGATGTTCCACAGATGAAAATTCTGTTTCATAAGCTTCGTTTGTCCCTAATGATATAATGATTAAATCGGGATTGATTATTCCTAATTGACCGGAAAAATAATCGCATTTTAGATATGACTGTGCAGTCGCTCCATTAATACCAATGGTATGGTAGTTTATTTTTGATTCTTCGTTTTCGAGGATCAAACCGTAAAGCTCAAAAAATTTGTTGGTATCATTAATGCTTATATTTATTGAAAGAGAATCTGTTAAATTATCTAAATGAATTTGTGAGAACCCTTTTTTTGTTTCAGGTATTTTATTATTTACTATCAGCTGTAGGGAGCTATCAGTATTATGAAAGATCTTTATGGTATTAAAAAAGTATTTTTGGGGATAATCGTATTTTTCATTCTGCATTTTTATGCTAAATGAGGCAATGCTATCGTTGGTTCTTACGGTAATTCCTGATAATCCTAATTTGCAGGTTTTTTCTGAATCGACATTTCTACAACTATCCCAATTTCCTGTGTATTTTACTTTATAAAAAAATGGATTATTAGTTTGAGCAATGGTGTAGGGGAAAATAAATCCTGGAGCAGCAAATCCGTTTTTATCTGAATAATATTGAAACAAACTTTGCTTAATTTTTTCTGTTAAAAATCCTGCTTGCAGATGAGAATCTCCAATGTGTACAATCTTAATAGTTTCGAAATTTTCTGTTTTTAGATCTTTAAATTTATGAATCAGTTGTTTAATACTTTCATAATTTCTTACGGAAATAGAATTTTCATTATAATTAATAAAAGGCAAAGAATCATATAATCCTTGACTTTTTACAGCAAAAGTGAACGCTGTAAACAAAATAACATAAATGCTAATTTTTAGTATTCTCATTTTTTGATTGTTCTATATTTTTTAGGTATTCATAATAATCATGAATAAAAGCTTCATAAAACATTTTAGAAATAACAACTGATCCTTTCCATGTGAAATGAGTATAATCTGTTTTTGCCAATGGTGGTGTGGTGCTTGCCCAAGCTGGCATGGAATTTTTCCCACCCATAGCAGCATACATATCCCAAAAAGCACATTCTGCTTTAAAAGCGGCGTTTCTTTGCGCTTTACGGATTTTTTCGATGTTTGGATATGATTCAAGTTTTCCATTGTTATTTCTTGCCATATCCGAAACGCCAATTACAATAATATTTATATCAGGCCTTAGTCCTTTTAGGGTTTTTAGTTGTTTGTAGAATTGCTTTTCGTAATAGGTATAATCTTTAGTTTCGTAAGGCACCAGGTTTACGCCAAATTGAAGAATAATAAGTTTTGTGTTAAGTTCCTGATACATTGATCGTAAAAAAGCAAGATCAGTCCTGGTAAAATCGGTTCCACTACTACCACGTAATGGAATATTATCAACAGCTACACCTGAATTATCATCCAGAGCAATGCCATAAATATCAGGACTAGCCTCCCCTTTAAAACTAATTGTTATTTCATCCAATGCACCATCGATATCCCATTTTAAAGTATTTAATTGATAAGAAGCAGAAATTAATTCGGCATCGAGGGTTTTATCTTTGTATTTTAATTCGGCAATAAACGGATGTTCATTATAACCGTAAAAAACTCTACATTGTTTGAATTTTCTTGTTTTTAAATAAGTAATATTTGATTTTTTTAGATTTATTTCTCCTGCACAAAATGTATTTTTATTGATATTATCCGGAGCAAAACGACCAAAACTCATTAAAGCACCTAGTCTTTTATGATAAATATTCCCTTTTTTAATACTTTGCATAGTAAATCTTTCCCAATTACCATCGAGTTGATGTTGCATTGAAATATTTGTTCCTTTAATAAGAACAGGTGTAAATAAACCAATTCCAGACCCGCCAAACTGTTTTTGTAATTCATTTCGAATGTAAGATGTAATACGATCTCCTTCAATTTGAGAATCGCCATAATGTAATATGCGAATTAGCTCGCCTGAAGTTTTCAAATTGTTTAAATGATTAAAAATCGAATATAATACCTTAGAATTTCCGTCGGGATATTCAAGTTTTTGTCGAATTGTGCCAGGCTGTTGTACATAATTATTGGCGATTGTGGTATCGTTTCGACTAATTGAATCAGTAATTATCTCAGCCGTTAAAGAATCTGGAACAGTTAAACTATCACTAAATTCTATAATAGTATCTGAGGCTAATTGATCAATATTTTCTTCAATATCGGATTGATGATATTCAAGGATCTCTGAAATATCTGCATATTTTGATTCATCAGGAGTAAGACTGGCTCTAATATCGGGAAATTTTAATAGGATGTTATTGCCAATAAAAATTCCATTCTTTGGAAAAACAAGCGAAAGCAAAGAAACTATAATGAAAATACTAATCAGAAAAAGTAAAATTTTGTGTGGTTTCATTTAGCTTATACTTGTGTGCTATTCATTTTGATTTCTAAATATATTAATATTTCTTTTAAAAGAAAGATTTTATTCTTTAAGATTATTTTTAAGAAACATTAAATATCTTAATTAAATGAAGTATTAATGATACAAAAGTAGATACTTGTTAAAGAAATTATTATTTAATTATATTTACACAGACTATAAAGTGCTTTTACTCTTAAGGTCAGTTATTTTAAAATATATGTATTTTAAGCAATGTTTAAAAGTATTTGTATGGATATTAATTTTCATGTAACATTGACCTCCAAATTGTAAAAAGCTAAAAAGCAAAAAAAGTGAAAATTCTTATAATTGAAGACGAGAAAGCATTATCAGATTCGGTAGTTGAATATTTAACAACAGAAGGTAATTTGTGTGAAGTTGTTTATAATTTTTCAGAAGCAGTTGAGAAAATAGAATTATATGAATACGATTGTGCAATTGTTGATATAAACTTGCCCGATGGTAGTGGATTAGAAATCATAAAAAAAATAAAAGAAAATCAGATTTCTTTGGGTATAATAATAATTTCTGGAAGAGGTTCTTTAGAAAATAGAATAGAAGGCTTGGAAATTGGTGCAGATCACTATCTTACTAAACCCTTTCATTTGGCAGAATTAAACGCACATTTAAAATCAATAAATAGGAGAATAAACTTTAGCGGTCATAATGAAATTGATTCAAACGAAATAAAGATATTGCCAGATGAACATAGAGCTTTTGTTTGTGACAAAGAATTAAAACTTACAAAAAAAGAATATGATTTGTTATTGTTTTTTATTTCGAATAAGAACAGAGTTATAACAAAAATTAGTTTAGCTGAATATCTTTGGGGCGATTTTATGGACACTGCCGATTCTTTTGACTTTATATACACTCACATTAAGAATTTACGAAAAAAATTGTTAAAATTGGGTTGTGCAGATTACATCCAGACAATTTATGGAGTTGGTTACAAATTTGATTTAACAATAGGATGAAACTTTTAACAAAAACATCACTTAACTTTCTTTCAATTACTCTATTCATTTTTTTGTTTGGGATTGTGGCCTTTTATTTTTTATTGCGTGGACAGGTAAATCAAAATATTAACCTTGATCTCGAAAAACGTAAGGCAAGTATTATAAAACAATTAAATGCTTCTGATACTGAAAATAGAATACCTCCAAATCCTAACGAAAGAATCATTATTGATTTAATAACAGGGGACAATAAAATTCCGGATGTAATTTATACCGACACCTTAATTTTTGATGTAGCACAACATCGATATATCCCATTTAGAAAATTAGGATTTATTACAACACATAATAATCAAAGGATTTATATCCGAATATTTAAATCATTGGAAGAGTCAGACTTATTAATTGTTCGGATATTTTTAATGTTAACGGTATTATTTATTGCACTGATTGTTACTTTGCTTATAATGAACAGGATTACACTGAAGCAATCTTGGAAGATTTTCTATAATACTATTAATAATTTGAGTAATTACAACGTAAACAAACATGAACAGTTTGCATTGCAAGAATCAGAAATAAAAGAGTTTGAAGATTTGAATAGAGTAATTCAAACAATGACCGATAGAATAAATGCCGATTACATTAATTTGAAAGAGTTTACTGAAAATGCCTCTCACGAAATCCAAAATCCACTGGCAATAATAAATTCAAAAATGGAATTGTTATTACAATCTGGTGATTTAAGCGAAAATCATTATAAAGCAGTTGTTGATGCATATGAAGCTTCAAATCGTATATCGCGATTAAATAAAACTCTGATTTTATTAGCTAAAATTGAAAATAGACAGTTCCCAGAATCTGAGGAAGTAAACATTAAACTTATTATTGATAATCAGTTGGAGTTACTTGAAGACATCATAGATTCAAAAAGTATAATAACTAAAAATAATATTGAAAAAGATTTTTCGGTGATGATGAATCCATATTTAGCTGAAATATTGTTTATGAATTTAATAAAAAATGCAATAAGACATAATGTCGATAAAGGGCAAATAATAATAAATCAAACAGAAAATACAATTGAAGTATCTAATACAGGCCCGGTTCAAAATATGAATTCTGAAGATCTGTTTAAAAGATTTAGAAAATTTTCAAATTCTTCGGAATCACTTGGTTTAGGGCTTTCAATAGTGAAAAAAATAAGCGAAGTGTACGACTTTCACATATTTTATGAATACAATAATATGCACAGATTCTTCATTAAATTTAACGATTTAAAATAACTTCAGAATTTCTTCAGATTTGTGTTCTATGTTTGCAGTAGAACAATTAGTATTGATTTTTTTATAGCTAAAAAAATAAATAATAGAAAAGAGTTGTTAGACGGCAAGCTAACAACTCTTTTTTTGTTTAAAAAACTCCGAAATACTCCTAAGGCACACTTCAATCCACGTTTTATTTTTAAAATCATATTGCTGAAAATTGATTGCTTGAAAAAAAAACTGTTAATTTGAATTATATTAATCAAATTATTATGGATTTACAAAGTGGCTTTCATATCATAAAAATTTTACACTACATTATAAGTACTACATTCCTTATTATTGCAATTGCTCTTATTTACAGATCTGTAATTGGCATTATTCGAGAATATGATTACACATTCTTCGACAAAATCTTATCATCATCCTTTATAATAAATTTGTATTTTCAATTAATTTTTGGTTTGATTCTTTTTTCAAATTTAGGTTCTTCATTAGGATATGATTATGTTAGTGCCGATGGTACCGTATCTGCCGTTACTAAAAGATTTTGGCCAATTGAGCATATAGTGTTAATGATATTTGCACTTTTAATTGCTAATTTGGGTTTTATATTTTCAAATAAATCAAAAGAGAGTAAAGCAAAACATAAAAAGGTGCTTATTTATTACAGTCTTTCTATTCTTCTTATAGCTTATTCTTTAGGAGCAATTTATTTGTTTTAATTGAAAATAACTAGATAAGTTTATCCTTTAGTTTTAATTTTTATTATTTGTCCAGCTTTAAGAGATCGCCCGCTACTTATATTATTTAATTCCATAATGTCTGTTTCATTAACTCCCGAGTATTTTTTAGCTATGTCCCAGAGCGTGTCGCCAGAACGAACTTTATAATACTCATAATTATTATTTGTTGATTCTGGTTTAACTTCCATGGATTGTGCAACCGTTTTTCCTATTCTTCGTTGCTTTTCTTCGAATGAGAGTTTGTTTATACTGGCATATTTTCCTGCACTACCTTTTGGTGCATAAATGTTAAGCTTTTGGCCAACACGAATTGTATTTCCTCGTACATTATTCCAATAACGAATATCTGAAATTCTAACATGATACCATTCAGAAATGTATCCTAGATTATCACCCGATTTTACTGTGTAAATTAATTTGTCCCTGTTAGTTGGTGCTTGAGGCACATAATATGATTTTTGTGGATTCTTAATTGTATTGTCTGAATTGAAAAAAGCAGAAGCTTTATACGCAAAAATTGAATCTTGAAGATCAATAAATTCTCCGGTAAAATTAATTGGTAATGTTATTGGATATTGTGATCCCTTTCCCGGGATTATATCTAGTTTATATTGTGGATTTAAATCTCTTAAAGCCTTAAGTGGGATATTCAAAACTTCAGAAACTTGTTTAAGATGAAGATTATCTACAATTATTACAGTATCTGTTGCAATAGATATTTCGGGGAATTTGGGAATTATTCCATGTTCTTTGTAATAATTAAAAGTATATGTAGCTGCAATGTATGCTGGAACATATCCTCTTGTTTCTCTTGGTAATCGATAATATATTTCCCAAAAATCACGTTTCCCGCCTGATCGTCTTATTGCTTTATTCACATTCCCCGGACCACAATTGTATGCTGCAATAACGAGTGTCCAGTCGTTAAACATCGAATACAAATCTTTCATAAATAGTGCTGCAGCGTGAGCCGATTTAATAGGGTCGCGTCGTTCATCAACATACGAATTTATAGTAAGATCGTACATACGAGCTGTACCATACATGAATTGCCACATTCCTGTAGCTCCAACTCTTGAAACTGCTCTTGGATTTAAAGCAGATTCAATAACTGCCATATATATAAGTTCTGTTGGTATTCCGTAGCTTTCAAATATTTCTTCAAATTTTGGGAAATAATAATCAGATACACCAATCATTGCACCAACATTTTCCCTTCTTTGCTTTGTGTAAACATGAATATAATTTCGAACTATTTTATTGTATGATAAATCGATTATCGAAGGAATATTTTGGAGCCTTTCTATGTATATCGAATCTGCAAATTCCGGAATGCCTAGAATAGAGTCATTGTATAATGAATTATAATCTGTTTTAATGGAGTTTTTCACATACCATAATTGAATTAAGCTATCCAAATTTGTTTCAAAATCGGCGCTTACGTTAGCATTTATTGATAAAGTATCTTTAGCTGTGCCGTTTGAATATGCATTACTTATGGTAAATTGCGTAAATATAATGATTGATAAAAATAATATTTTGTACATTTTCAAATATTTTATAAGTCAATTTAGTATAAAGCCCGAAATAACTACAATTCTATTACAATAAGAAACGATTTTTGTTATTAATTGTTAATTAGGCATGAAAAAAACTAGAAATTAAGACTTAATGAAAGTCCATATGAATTTTGATAATCAAAAGATTGTTTAATAGTAGGTTGGAAATTTAGAGATAAATCATCATTTATTTCATAATTAAATAAATGCGCATCAACGGTTGCATCTAGCACATTAAGTAAATATATTGCTGCTAACGAAATTACGTTAAGATCACGATTTCGCCGTGCGTCATCTTTTGCTCTTAAAATTCTGCTTTTATCGGAGACGCCTTCAAATATTGTTATTTCTCCTGCATCCATTCTGGCGTATGCATTTTTATATTTATTATACTGTTCATTATTAAAATCAAATGCATAAATTAAAATGCCTGTAGCACCATAAATTATAGGTAGTTTCCAGTATTTCTTATTGTAAATTTGACCTAGACCGGGAATAAGGGCAGAGTAAATTGCAGCTTTATGTGGAGATTGAATTTGGGTAATATCTTGTTGAATATTATTATCAACAGAGGCAGGATTCTGACCTTTCCCAATTGACATAATACTTATAAAAAAAGTTATGAATAGTAAGGATTTTAAATTTTTACCCAGCAAAATATTATGTTTTAATTTGTTACTGGGTAAAATTATTTCATTTTATCTATAATTCCCATTATTCTCTCTAAATCTTCGTCTGATTTAAATGAAATAACGATTTTCCCACTTCCTTTATTGTTACGATTAAAGTCAATATCAGAATTAAAGTGTTCAACTAAATGTTTTTTCAGTTGTAAGTATTCCTCTGGCAATCGAACTTTTTCTTTTTTCCCTTTTGATTTTGGAGTGTTAATATCACGAATTATATCTTCGGTTTTACGAACAGACAATCCTTCGTCAATAATTTTATAATAAATTTTAAGTTGGGTTTTATCGTTATCAAAATTTACAAGAGCTCTGGCATGTCCCATTGAAATTTGTTTATCGCGAATTCCAAGTTGAATTTCAGCAGGTAGTTTTAATAAGCGGAGGTAGTTTGAAATAGTTGATCGTTTTTTCCCTACACGCTCACTCAGGCTTTCCTGAGTAAGTTTACACTCTTCCATTAATCGCTGATAGCTAATTGCAACTTCAATGGAATCTAAATCTTCACGTTGAATATTTTCAACCAAGGCCATTTCAAGCATTCCTTGGTCATCGGCAAAACGAATAAACGCAGGAATTTTCTTTAAGCCTGCTAAATGAGCAGCACGTAATCTTCTTTCTCCGGATATTAGTTGGAATTTATTATCGTTTAGGTTTCGTACGGTTATGGGTTGAATAATTCCTAATTCTCTTATTGACTTTGCTAATTCTTCTAAAGATTCTTCATTAAAAACAGTTCGTGGTTGAAAGGGATTTGCTTCAATCTTATCAATATTAATTTCGTTAATGGAATCCGCTGTTACAATATGTTCCATACCTGAGTCATCAATTAATGCTCCTAATCCTCTTCCTAATGCATTTCGTTTTGCCATCTTGCGTTAAATTATATATTGATTTATTCTACTATTTTTTCTGCGTTTGCAATTTTAGTTTCGTCATGTTTTTGTAAAACCTCCCTAGCAAGATTTAAATAATTAACCGAACCTTTTGAAGCAGCATCATATAATACCACTGGTTTTCCATAACTTGGCGATTCACTTAATTTAATATTTCGTTGAATAATAGTTTCAAAAACCATATCCTGGAAATGCTTTTTAACCTCATCAACAACTTGATTTGATAATCTTAAACGTGGATCGTACATGGTTAAAAGGAAACCTTCAATTTCAAGTTCTTTGTTTAAGCGAGATTGTATAATCTTAATTGTATTCAATAGTTTACCCAATCCTTCAAGTGCAAAATATTCACATTGCACAGGTATCATTATTGAATCAGCCGCTGTTAATGCATTTACTGTGATTAGACCCAATGAAGGAGAACAGTCAATCAAAACATAATCATAAGCATTTTTCACTTTCTCAATAACATGCTTTAGTACATATTCGCGGTTTGGCTTATTAAGCATTTCAATTTCTGCTCCAACCAAATCAATATGTGAAGGAATTAAATCTAAACCTTCGATATCGCTATTTAAGATAATATTTTTAGGATCTTGATCATCAACCAGACATTCGTAAATGCTTGTTTTTATGGCTCTTATATCGAATCCAGTTCCTGATGTAGCATTTGCCTGAGGATCTGCATCAACAATTAAAACTTTTTTTTCAAGTACAGCTAAACTTGCTGCTAAATTTATTGCGGTTGTTGTTTTTCCAACACCACCTTTTTGATTTGCTACTGCAATTACTTTTGCCATAGAGATATCGTTTTTAGGAATAAACCTGTTTTAAGTCTTTGTTACTGAATTTAGGAATTCAAAAATACAACTTTATCGCGTTTTTCTATTTCACTAAGATAAGAATTGTAAACATTTTTTTTAGAGTTATAAACAAATTATTAACAATTAAATTCTGATTTTTTTTCAACCGATTGAACCTTAAAGTAAATGATTTGTTTTGATAACTCTGTTTTTCAATTACCAATTTTTTATTAAGGTAATATGTTTAGGATTTTATTACTGATAATTGGTCTTTGTTTAAGAGTATTTTTCTATAACTTCTTGAAATAACTGATCTTTACTAATAGGAACAACACCAACCTTTTCGCATACTAAGCCTCCGGCAATATTTGATATTCCAGCAATTAAATCCGGCTCTAATCCTGCAGCTAAACATAAACTTGCTGTACCGATTAAAGTGTCACCGGCTCCTGATACATCTGCAATATCTCTAATCTCAGCAGGAATAGTTTGGTAAGAATTATTATGACTTATAAAAACACCAAGCTCTGAAAGTGTTATTAATAAGTATTTTGTTTTTAACTGAGAATGTAGTTTTTGTGATGCTACAAATATTTCGGCAAAATCTCCTTTTTTAATATCTGTTTTTGATCCTTCGATTAATTCTTTAAAATTTGGCTTAAAAAGTGTAACATTTTTGTACTCCATAAAATTGCGCTTCTTTGGATCAACCAAAGTTGGAATATTATTTTTATTAGCAAAATCAACAATACTCTTTATAACTTCTGGTGTAATACAACCTTTATCGTAATCTTCAAAAACGATTGCATTGACTTGTTTCTCGGACAGTATAGTTAAAATCTTTTTAGTAAATTCTGTTTCTGTTTCCTTTTCAAGTTCAGTATCTAGTTCTTCGTCAACTCTCAGTATATGTTGATTATCAGCAATTATTCTAGTCTTAACAGTTGTTTTACGATTTTCATCTTTAAGAATTCCTTCGCTTGTTAGGTTTCGTTTTTTTAGCAAACTATGAAAAGTTTTCGATTTGGAACCATTTCCAATTACCGAGCATAATATTGGATTAGCTCCAAGCGCTTGAATATTTAATGCTACATTGGCGGCACCACCTAAACGATATTCTTGAGCTGAACTCATAATAATTGGAACGGGAGCTTCAGGTGAAATTCTATCTACTTTTCCCCACATGTACGAGTCGATCATTACATCGCCAATAATTAAAATGTTAAATTGCTTAAAGGATTCGAATATGGATTTTATATCTGGGTTTCTCACAGTAATGATTTTATAATGTATTGCAAAGATAAGACTTTTCAATACTACAATTATCAATGAACAATTATCAATGTTAATAATCTATTTTTTATTGTTCACTGATCACTGTTTATTGTTCATTGTTAACTGGTTCAAGTCCTGGATTTCCTGTATCCAAAACAAATCGCCATTCACCCGTTGTATTTTTCTCCCAAATGGAACAATATGTTCCATGACTTATTTGTCCTTTTTGTTTGCCCTGACCGTCCGGCAGGCGGGCTTCGGTTATTTCAAGTGAATAAATTCCAAAGGTATAACCCAAATCACCCGATATAGAAACTCTTGCGTAGCTCGGTTTCCATGCTAAACGATAATTAGAATCCGATAGCTCAGCGTATAATTTCTTTAGGGCAGGTTTGCCAACAATCGGATATGAGTTTGGTTTTAACAATACCACATCGGGCGATGCAAATTCCAAAAATGCCTGATGATTGCCAACTTCCAATGATCGGTTCGAGAAATCAATATCGGTTTGGAGAAGTTTTTCTTTTTCCTGTTCCATATTTATTTGTGGATTACAGCCTATGGCAAGAATTATCAGTACAGGGAAAAGTTTTTTCATGGCTTTTTAAATTTAATTGATAAATATATGAAATTATTCTTTGAGCTGTAAATAAAAAAAGCGCAGCTAAAATGCTGCGCTTCCTAAATCTGATTACAAATTATTTATTGTATTTGTAGTTTTTTGGTCAAAACATGATTATTATTTTGTATAGAGATGAAGTATGTCCCTGATGCAATTCCTATCAAATCAATATTATGTTTAGGGCTTGTAGAAACTTGATCGTAAATAACATTTCCAATTATATCGTAAACTTTCACCTGATATCTATTTGAATTAAACTCTAAGGTAAAGTTCCCGTTCGAAGGATTTGGATAAACCGTCCATTTTAATTCATCGAGATCATTCAGACCTGTTTCAGTTACATCATTTACATTTATGGTAAATGCTTTTTCGAAAGTTAATCCATCGGCATCAGTTGTTCGGACATTGATATTATACGTTGTTTTTGTTTCATAATTCAACTCAACTGCGGTTTTCAAATTTTCACTTTCGATTGTAAACGATGCATTATCAGCATCATTCGTTCCATCACCAGCTACTAAAGTGTATGTAAATGAATCTCCATCATCAACATCAGTTGTTGATAATTGACCAATTGTTGAACCGATAGCAGAATTTTCATCAATTGAATTAGTTGTCAATTCAATATTTGATGGAATTTCATTAATGTCAGTAATTGTAATAACAAATGCTTTTTCATAAGTTAATCCATCGGCATCTTCAGTTTGAACATAAATATAATATTCAGATTGAGATTCATAATTCAATTCAGCTGCTGTTTTTAAGCTGTCATCTTCAATTGAAAAAGAAGAATTATCTGCATCATTTGTTCCATCTCCTGCAACAAATGAATAAGTGAATGAATCTTCAGCATCAGCATCTGTTGTTGAAAATTGACCAATAATTGAAGCTATGGCAGAATTTTCATCGATTGAGTTTGTTGATATGGCAATGCTTGATGGCGCATTGTTAATTTCAAGTGTTAAAGTATCACTATATAAAATTAAATCAGTGTATTCTGTATTTTTAACCTGAATTGCATACTCTCCAACATCACCGCTGGCAAATGAACTTATGATATAATCAGGATCGCTCGACCAATCCATACTTAAATCACCATCTTTATAAATTGCGTAAAGGTTGTTTTCACTTGATAATGCTTCTGTAGTTAAAATATCACAGCTCAATGTTATGCTATTACCTTCAGAAATATACCTTTCATGATTTACCATTTCTAAATTAGCTTGAGGTGAATAAAAGAAGCTTAATGTTCCAACATCAAGTTTTGTGTTTTCTAAATCTTCGAATGTTAAATTATTATTATAAATTTCTAAATAATTTAGATTTGTAAGGGAACTTAAATCAGGTAATCCTATAATCTTATTATCATTAAGTTGGACATATTCCAGCGTAGTTAAATTTGCAAAATTATCAGGAATATTTCCATCAAATTCATTAGCATGTAAATAAAGAGTAACCAGATTCGACATATTCCCAAGTTCTTCAGGAAGGTTACCTTGCAATATGTTGTTATTTAGTGATAATGTAGACAAGCTTGTTAATCCTCCAATTTCTACTGGAATTTCTCCTGTCAGATTATTAAAGTTTAGATTTAAATATTCCAGATTAGTCAAATTTCCTATTTCCGCAGGAATTTCCCCGCTTAAGCTATTTTGGAAAATATTGAGATAAGTAAGGTTTTCAAGATTTCCAATCTCTGCTGGAATTGATCCTGTTAAACCGTTTCCGGTTTCCTTTATTTCAATTCGGTCAAGGTAAGTTAAATCACCAATTTCAGTAGGAATAGTTCCTGTTAAATTATTATACAATAAATCAAGCTTAGTAACATGTCCTCCAACTACAGAAATACCAAACCAGTCATTTACATCTTCTTCAGAAAGCCAGTTGGTATTATTGTACCAATTATCACCATTAGTAGCGGTATAGAATGCTTCTAAAGCATCATACTCTGCTTCGGTTATTCCATTTGCTCCTGTACTGTTTATAAATACAGCTTTTGTTGTAAGAATAAGTTGTGGGTAATTGCTATTTTGTATTTCACAATAAAAAATGCCACTTTCTGTATTCGCAATTGTAAGTGCATTTGTTGTTTCTCCAGAAATTACTTCATCTTCTTTATACCATTGATAGGTGTTACCTGTTCCATCTGTAGTGAACGATAAAATTATATCATCTCCTGATGGTGTTTGAGTTGGTTCTGGTAATTGTGTCTGAGGAGAATAAAAGTAATTTGGATTAGAAAAACTGATATTATAGTTTTCTATATCACCAAAACTAAGTTCATTATTATTGACATATAATATGATTAAGCTTGTTAAAGCAGATAAATCAACTCCATTTGTAAAATTATTATTGCTTAAGTAGAGAAATTGCATGTTTGTTAGATTTTCAATTTCAGTAGGAATTAATCCTTCAAAATTATTATATCTTAAACTAAGTGTAGTTAAGCCTGTAAGATTTCCCAATTCTACAGGAATTGTCCCTGATAATTGATTGTTTCTTAAGCTGATTGAATATAAGGTAGTTAGATTCCAAATTTCAGAAGGAATTGAGCCTGTTAGCTGATTATTGCTTAAAGAAAGACTTCTTAGATTGCTACAGTTCCCAATTTCAGAAGGAATTGATCCGGTAAGTTGATTGCCATATAAGTATAAATTTTGCAAATTAGATAAACTTCCTAGTTCCGAAGGAATTGAACCTGTTAGTTGATTGCTATATAAGTATAATCTTTGCAAATTAGATAAATTTCCTAGTTCCGAAGGAATTGAACCTGTTAGTTGGTTATTATACAGGTATAAGTATATCAAATTAGATAAACTTCCTAATTCAACAGGAATTTCTCCTGATAGTTGATTGTCATGTAAATATAATCGTGACAAACTTGTTAAATCTCCAAATTCAGATGGTATTTCTCCTGTTAGTTGGTTTGTAGAAAATCCTAATATTTGTAAATTAGTTAAATTTCCTATTTCTGAAGGGATTTCGCCACTAAGCTGAAGATCATTAAGCCATAGGTTTTCTAAGGCACTTAAATTACCCAGTTCAGCAGGTATTAATCCGGATATTTGGTTGTAGCCAATATCTAAAGTTGTCAGTTCAGTTAAACCGCCTAATTCAGAAGGGATATTTCCGCTTAATTTATTTTCCCAAAGATTCAATTCTAGTAATTGACTCAAATTACCCAATTCTGCTGGTATTTCACCTGTAATTTCGTTGTGATCAATATTTAAATACAGCAATGAATCAAGTGAACCTAACTCTCCAGTTAATGTGCCGGTTAGATTATTTGTTGCAAGATTAATTTCAGTAACATGTCCTTCAATAACAGTAATACCAACCCATTCGTCAACATAATTGTCTGTTAACCAACAAGTGTCTTGGGTCCATTCAGTTCCATTAGTTTCATTGTAAAAAGTAACAAGAGCATTGTATTCTTCTTCAACAACTCCATGATTCATGGTTAAATTTAATGCTGCATATTCCGTTTCTAAAACCAAATCAGGATAAGTTGCATTTGAAACAGCACAATAATAATAACCTTCAATTGTATTATCAACTGTAATTGTATTCGCTGTTTCTCCTCCAAGTATTCCTTTATTGCTATACCATTGGAAAGTGTTTCCTGTGCCATCGGTAGTAACAGTTAAAGTTGTTGTACCATTGCCATTGTCAGTTTGGTCAGGTGCTTCAATCTTTGATTGTGGAGTATATTCGATTTCTGTTAATGTAGAAAAATCTACGCTTGTATTTTCAAAATCTCCAAAAGAAAATTGATTTTCCAGTAAATATAAATACTGAATACCTGTACTAGATAAATCAGGTAGATCATTAAATTGATTATAGTTTAGATTTAAGTTACTTAGAACAGTTAAATTACCAATTTCAGATGGTACTATTCCGCTTAGCTGGTTATTTTGAACAGTTATACGCTCAAGAAAAGTCAGACTCCCAAGTTCAGAAGGGATTGACCCTGTTAATTGGTTGTCGTATAAATCTAAATACTGTAGGTCTGATAAATTACCAAGTTCGGTTGGAATTGAATCTGTTAATTGGTTGTCGTATAAGTATAAACGAGCTAAATTTGTCATGCCGCCTAACTCAGCAGGGATTGAGCCGGTTAATTGATTATTATATAATCCAAGGCGAATGACTTCAGTAAGATTGCCCAATTCTGTAGGAATACTTCCAGTTATTTGATTATTATGAATATAAAAATATTGTAAGAAAGATAAATTTCCTAATTCGGCTGGAATTGAACCAGTTAATTGGTTGTTATAAATATATAAAACTTGCAAGCTTGTTAAATTTCCTAATTCGGCTGGAATTGATCCAGTTAGTAGGTTATCATTTAGATATAAATATACAAGGTTTGATAAGTTTCCTAATTCAGCTGGAATTTCACCAGATAATTGATTTGTATATAATCCAAGGAAAATTAGATTTGAAATATTTTCTAATTCAGAAGGAATAGAGCCTGTTAAGTTATTTAAGGCTAATCCTAACATTTCTAAGTTAGTTAAATTTCCTAATTCAGATGGAATTTCACCTGTAAGTTGATTAACATCTAACCAAAGGTCAGTTAAACTAGATAAATTACCTAATTGTGTTGGAATGCTACCAGAAAGTTGATTCTCGTCAAAATCTAGAAAGGTTAAATTAATTAAGTTACCTAATTCAGGAGGAATTGAACCTGTAAGTTGGTTTTGCCAAAAACTTATTCTAGTTAAATTGTTTAAGTTTCCTATTTCTGAAGGTATTTCTCCGGTAATTTGGTTCGTTTGAAGATCTAGTAATGTTATGGATGTTAGTTGTCCTAATTCTGTTGGTATAGTTCCAGTTAAATTATTGCTACCAAGAACAATAGATGTAACTAAACCCCCATTAACATTTATCCCAAACCATGAGTCTACCGGTCCGGAGAGCCAGTTGGTATTATCGGTCCAGCTAACCCCATTGGTAGAAGTATAAAATGCAACTAAGGCCAAAGAATCCGATACACTTACAAATGTGCCGTCACCTTTTATGTTGGTGCTAATTTTACTTTTTGCCAGAATACTTTGTTTAAGAGCTATTAAGTCTGGTAACTCATCTTTTGGAATGAATGCTTTTACTGGCGCTGACGGTTCAGTAACTGTTGTTTGCTGAATCGTATGCTTTTTAGCCTTGTATTTTAAGATGTAATCATCGTTTTTGGTTAATACATCTGTAGGCATTTCATCAGAAATTATTATACCATCTTCTGAATAATTAATGGTTTTAGTTGCTTTTTGCCCAAAATTGTTTAAAGCAAAAAAACTCAAGATCATTGTTAGTAGTAAAACTTTTTTCATAAATTAAATTTTAGGTTAATAAATTTTTTATTGTGAATATTAAAATTAGTATTTAAATTTCTTATTGACTATCAAAAAAACATGTTAAGGAACCTATGTTTTTTAATAAAATTTTTATAAGAGTATTTATAGAATAATAATTTTTGAACCTCATCTACTAAAAAATTGCAAATGCAGTTATTTAATGATATTAATAGTCTGATTTTCAATTTTTGGTTTTAATTTATTGAGAAATTAATTACAAAGCCCCAACAAGGTTAGATGTTGAATGGATTTAAATCTTTCCTAGAAAGAAGCTTTGTTATTTGTTCAGTCAGGTTATTGAATCCTTTTAGTTTTGGCTATAAAGTGAATAAACCTTTAAACTATAGTTTCAAAAATCACATCGTTTGCGAAAGTACATTATCGACCGGTAATTAGATTTCGTTATCTTGTCTATAATTAATATTTAAAGCTTGTGGTACGAATAAAACATCTTATTTAGCCCGGAATTTCATTTGTTAACTTTTTGGTATAATCAAATTAACTTATATTTGAAGTAGGTTTTTACTATCAATATTATTTCTCCTTTAATATCATTTATATGTTTCTTAAAAAAGAAAATACAAGTCCGGTAACAGCAATTGTCGTAGCTATTGTAATAGCGCTTGTATTTTCATTTCTTTTTTTATTTTTAGGAGTAAATCATAGAAAAGATGTTTATAATGAAGCTAAAAAGCTGGCAACTGAGATATCCCGTAAAGCAGCCTTCGAAACTCAGATTTATCTGTCTTCAGCAATAATGACTTCAAGGTTACTTGAGCAAAAAGCTTTGCTCCTTCATAAACTAAAAGGTCCAAGGGAAGAAGTAAGCCACGCACTTAAATCAGCTATTATTGAAAATCCTAATTTCCTTGGAGCATGGTCACTTTGGGAACCGGATGCTTTTGATGGCAGAGATGATTTCTTCAAAAACGATTCACTTTATAGTAATCGGGGATTATTAGGAATGGGTTATTTTCGTCACGATAATAAGATGTATTATGAAATAATGACCTCAGCAGATTACGTAGGTCCTCATTATTTGCAGCCGAAAGAATTAAAAGAGGAAGTAATTATTGAACCTTACCGATTCAGATATACAGGCCATAAACAAGTGTTTTTTGCTACAACATTCAGTGTTCCGATAATGGCTGATGAGAAATTTCTGGGAGCAGTAGGAATAGATATTGATCTTGGGAGTCTGCAAAAGAAAATTAATAAAATAAGGCCTTACGAAACAGGTTACCTTTCATTAATATCAAATAATGGAACAATTGTAACTCATATTGATACTTCTTTGATTCATAAAAATATTTTCGCTTTATTGAACGAAGAAGACTCTTTAAGTTATAAAGCAATAGTAAGCGGGAAAGAACTTGCTTTTGAAATTAAATCAGAATTTACGGGTAAAAAAGTATTCAGATTATTTTATCCGATTATTATTGGAAAAATCAATAAGCCTTGGCATATGATGGTTGAAATTCCTATAGAAAAGGCTACCTTTCGATCAAAGCAATTGTTATTTATAGCAATAGGAACTTTGTTTGCAGGCTTAGTTTTACTAATATATTCAATTATTAATATTGTCGAAAGGAAAAGATATGAAAAGACAATTCTGTCCGCCAAAATTAAAGCTGAGGAAAGTGATCGCTTAAAAACAGCCTTTTTGAATAATATATCGCATGAAATAAGAACACCTTTAAACGGAATTCTTGGATTTTCTGAATTGCTTACTGATGACAATTCAGATGAACAGCAGAAACAAGCATACATGGAAATAATTCAAGCTTCAAGCAGCAGGTTGCTTTCAACAATTTCTGATGTTATAGAATTATCAAAGATACAATCTCGCCAACAGGAAGTTAGACCGCGCGAGTTTGATGTTGAACAAATTATAAAGAAAGTCACTGATGCTTTTGAAACAGAAATAGAAAAAAAGAATTTGAAACTTATTATAAAATATCCGGATAATAAGAATAAATCTTTAATTTCAACAGACGAAGATAAATTTAAACGGGTACTTTCTTATCTTTTAAACAATGCTATAAAGTTCACTGCTAAAGGGCTTATTGAAATTGGATACGAAGTACATAAAGATGCATATTTGTTTTATGTAAAAGATACAGGAATAGGTATAAATCCCGAAAATGCGAATAATATTTTCAAGTTTTTTAATCAGGAAGAAGCAACATTATCAAGAAAATACGAAGGTTTAGGCATTGGCCTATCTATTTCAAAATCACTCGTTGATATACTCGGGGGATCTATTCGGTTTGAGTCAGAAGTTGGTAAGGGTTCTGCTTTTTATTTTAATTTACCAAGACAGTATGCAGGTAATTCGGGTTAGGCAGAAGATAATACTCTTTATTTGTTTAGTTACTTCTTGTCCAATCCGAAATGGCAATTGATTAATATAGTTTCTTCAAAAGTGGTTTTTTATACTGGATCAACATCAATGGAAATATGCACGGATTTAAAATTATCCATTGTTACCAAGTTTGTAATTTGATCACCCAACAATTGTTTTGCCTTTTGGAAAGATCTTTCTCTTTCTACTTTTAATATAATACTTTGTATGTAATAATTTTGTACGCGTGAGATTATTGGAGGCTCGGGACCGAGAATTCTTTTCCCAAAAACTTTTCTTAAATTAACTCCAAGTATGTGTGATGCTTGATTTACCGTTTCCTGTTTCTTATGGCGAACACTAATTTTTATTAATTTGTAAAAAGGAGGGTATTTAAAATTCTTACGTTCCAATAATTGCGATGTGTACATTTCTTCGAACTTATTGTCTAATACAAATTGTAAAATTGGATGTGCAGGATTACCTGTTTGAATAATCACTTTACCCTGTTTGTTTTTTCTTCCAGCGCGTCCACTTACTTGTGCGATTAACTGGTAGCTTCTTTCAAAAGCTCTAAAGTCTGGATAATTGAGCATGTTATCGGCATTCATTATTCCTACCAAACTCACATTGTCAAAATCAAGTCCTTTCGAAACCATTTGCGTTCCAATTAAAATATCTATTTTGCCTGTTTCAAAATTGGAGATAATATTGTGATATGCATTTTTCGATCGAGTTGAGTCTAAATCCATCCTTGCTACCTTAATATCAGAAAAAAAGATTTTAATTTCTTCTTCAATTTTTTCTGTACCAAAACCTCGAGTTTGTACAGCAGTATTCCCACACGCCTTACAGGTTTTGGGCGATCGAATAGAATAACCGCAATAATGGCAAATCAATTCGTTTTTATGTCGATGATATGTAAGACTAACGTCGCAATTAGTACATTGAGGAATCCATCCGCACATATCACACTCAATGTATGGTGCAAATCCACGACGATTTTGAAATAAAATTACTTGCTCGCCCATTGCAAGAGATTCTTTAATACTATCTAAAAGTACTGGGCTGAAAAGAGATTTCATTTCTTTTTTCTTTTTTGCTCTTAATATATCTACGAGTTGATTTTCCGGCAATTGTATATTTTGAAATCGAGTATTGAGTCGAACCAAACCATATTTCCCGGCTTTGGCATTAAAATAACTTTCAATTGAGGGAGTTGCTGTGCCTAAAAGAACTTTAGCATTGTGCATTCGTGCTAAAACAGCAGCACTATCTCGAGCATTGTATCGCGGCGCAGGATCGTATTGTTTATACGTATTTTCATGTTCTTCATCAACTATTATTAATCCCAAGTTTGAATAAGGTAAAAAAAGTGAAGAACGAACACCTAGAATTATATCATACTTTAAAGAATTGCTTGGTTCAAGAATGTTTTTATAAACTTCAACTCGTTCTGAATCGCTAAATTTCGAATGATAAATACCTACACGATTTCCAAATACTGATTTAAGCCGATTTATAATTTGGGCTGTTAAAGCAATCTCTGGTAATAAATATAATACTTGTTTGCCTTTTTCTAATTGCTCATTTATAAGATGAATATAGATTTCGGTTTTCCCGCTCGAGGTTACACCATGAAGTAATACAATAGGTTTTTCTGTAAATTGTTCTTTAATTTCATCATGAGCTATTTGTTGAACATCTGACAAATCTTTAATTTTGGATTGTTCTTCCTGAGAATCATTTAATCGGCTTACTGTTTTGTCATATTCAGCAAGTATATTTTTTTCAATAAGTGATTTTACGATACCAGAATTTGATTTAGAATCTTCAATTAGGCCAGTTTTTTTTACATCAACAGTTTTTTTATTCATAAAACTCCCCGAGAGTTTTATATAACTCATTAAAACATGAACTTGTTTTTGTGCTCTACTTAGCGAATCAAATGCCTTGCTAAGCTGTGATTCTGTTGAAATAGAATCATTCAATTTAATATAAGTTTCGGTTTTTGGTTTATAATTCTCTCGTAATTTTTCTTCCAGAATTACAGCCTTTTTGTCCAATAAAGATTTTATAACAGGGAGGGCATCTTTCCGATTTAAAGCAGCGGAAATTTCATTTATACTAGCAATATTTTTAGCGGATAAAAAATCAAGAATTAATTTTTCTGTTGAGTTAAACTTTTTATTTTCAAGCGAAATAGGATTGTAAATAACATTGGTTTCACTTTCTAACTTTAATCCTGCTGGCAAAGCGGCTTTAAAAACTTCACCAACCGAACACATATAGTAATCTGCGATCCATTGCCAAAGCTTAAGCTGTTTGTCGTTTACAATTGGTTTTTGATCTAGAATTGAAACAATATCTTTGGTTTTATATTCTGTTGGTGCTTTTTGATGAATCGAAAAAACAATGGCTGTATAAATTTTTCGTGATCCGAATTGTACAATCACTCTTTTCCCTGTTTCAACATCTTTTGACAATGTTTCAGGAATACTGTAAGTGAATAATTGCTTAAGCGGTAAGGGAAGAATTACATCTACAAAATATGTTTGATTGTTCATTCTTTTTCAAAGATTTGCCAAAAAACAAAACTAACTTAAATTGAAAGGATTTCAATATTTTTGGCAATTTTTTCCATTAACCAACGTGGAGTAGAGGTTGCCCCACAAACACCTATTGAATCACTATTTTTAAACCAAATCGATTTAAGTTCATCAATATCTGAAACAAAATAAGTATTTGGATTTTCTTCTTTACAAACTTGATATAGCATTTTGCCGTTTGAACTTTTTTGACCACTTACAAAAATTACTACATCGTGGTTTTTGACAAAATTACGCAATTGGGGTTGGCGATGAGAAACCTGTCTGCATATTGTATCATTTACAATAAATTCAATGTTATCTGTTTTTTGAGCAGCAAGCATTCGTCTTTTTATTTCATTTTGGATCTCGTAAAAACCTTCAATGCTTTTTGTCGTTTGGGAAAAGAGGTTAATAGGTTTCGAAAAATCAACTTTATTAAGATCATTAATTCCACCAATAACTATTGCTTTTCCATTGGTTTGACCCACAAGTGCATTTACTTCGGCATGTCCTTCTTTACCATAAATCAATACTTGCCCACCTTTTTTTAGAATTGAATCAAAACCAATTTTGATATTATTCTGAAGTTTAAGAACCACAGGACATGATGCATCAATTAGCTGAATATTATTTTTTATAGCTGTTTCATACGTTTCAGGAGGTTCTCCATGTGCTCTTAACAAGACCTTGCAATTTTTTAATGTTTTGAATTTCTCATGATCAATTGTAACCAAACCGGTTAGTTTTAAGCGTTCTACTTCGGCGTTGTTATGAACAATATCTCCAAGACAATATAAGGTTTCGTTACGGCCGAGCTCCATTTCAGCAAGTTGTATGGCATTTACAACACCAAAACAAAACCCCGACTTATTATCAATTTCAATATTCATATTTGTTTTCCTATTTGCCAAGTTCGATTTTGAAGATAATTGAATTAAAAAATATAAGCTTAGGTTGAGTATTAAATACAAAGTATCAAGATATGAGATAATCTTTCTTGATACTTGATTCTAATATCTTAACGCTTTCCATCTGGCAACTCTTAATTTTTTATAAAATATTTAGAATGAAAAACAAAATCAAACCTTAGTTATTTAATTCTCTCCTTTACTAAACCAATAATATGTTCTAATTGTTCTTCCTTGTTTAAATTACTATTATCTAAATCAACAGAATCGAAAGCTTTTTTCAAAGGACTTTCATCACGAGTTTCATCTATATGATCTCTTTTTTTAACATTTTCCAGAATTTCTTCGTAGCTAACATTAATATTTTTCTCTTTTAGCTCCAGATATCTTCTTTCCGCCCGAACCTCAGCTTTGGCATTCATAAATATTTTTAATTCAGCATTTGGAAATACAACTGTGCCAATATCACGACCATCCATTACAATGCCTTTTTCTTTTCCCATATCTTGCTGAATACGAACCATTTTTTGGCGAATAAAACTTATTTTGCTAATGAAACTGACATTGTTGGAAACATTCATTTCGCGAATTTCTTCTTCAATATTTTCATTATTAAGGTACGTGTCATGATTGTTTTTTAGTGAATTGTACTTAAAGTTAATGTGAATTTGATTGATTGAATCTTTAAGTTTTACTATATCAACCGCATGGTTTTTCGGATTAATTAAGTTATTGCGGAGAGCAAAAAGAGTTACGGCACGGTACATTGCTCCACTGTCGATGTATTTATAATTAAGCAATTGTGCAATTTCTTTTGCAAGAGTACTTTTACCTGATGATGAATAACCATCAATGGCAATAATTATTTTTTTATCTGATTTTATCATTTTGAATTTTAATTTGAGCATCAAAGGTAAATCCAAAAATGACATTTGACAAATTCTTTTATCAACCAGAGAATAAATTTTAAAGATTTTTTCTAAAACTATCTAGATTTGTACTTATTGAAAAATGATCAGAAGCACCTGCTAAATGATAAGTAGCACGTCCGTAACTCAAATGAAATCTAGATATTTTAACTCCAAATCCCCAGGAAAAACCAATTGTAGAAGTTTTTGATTCGATTAGCATTTCTTGCCTACGTCTGTAATTATAACCTGCTCTAAGGTAAAAATTGTTGATAGGATTAAATTCAACTCCAATTAAAATATGACGCATAAATTGATCCGCTATTTTGTCAATGTTTGACTGAGAATTCTCTTCTACCGTAAATGGATCTAAGCTTGATTCTTCGACGGGTACTTCATATGTTAGATCCCATTTTTCTAAATGATCAAAAGTAACAGAAAATAAAAGTGGTGCATGTTTTAGCTTTTGGGATATGCCGAGTTGAATATTGAAAGGTAAAGATTCTTTTTCGCTGGTATATCCTTTGAGCTGAGTTCCTAGATTTTTTATAACTAAGGCTGCAGTGAACAGACTTTTTGGTTTGTTATAAACGACTCCAAAATCTGCAGCTATACCCAATGAAGTATATTTTTCTAAGGTTGAAATTATAGGCTTAACATTTACCCCAACTCTAAAATTACTATCTACGGCTTGCGAATATATTAGGTTTATTGCATATTCTGCTGCTTTAAATTCTCCGGTAACTATCCCTTTTTCGTCGGCTGCAATAAAGTTTCCATAATTGATGTAATGAATACCACCCGAAAAAGTGCCTTTATTTTTTAAATTGGTTGCATAAGCTGCATAACCATAATTTATATCGGTAAAGTAATTCACATAATTTAAAACCATATCATGGTTCATGTTGGGATTTAATAGTGCAGGATTATGATAAGTTAAATTAAAATCGTTGTCGTTTATTGCAATTACATCTCCGCCAAAAGATGCAACCCGTGCTGAATTTACCAAATTAAGAAAATCGTAAGTATGGGTTCCGCCAATTTGTGCAAATAATTGAGTCGAAAAGGAAATTAAATAAAAAGCGAACAACAATTTCTTCATGCAGCAAAAGTACAAATAATAGAATAATCTTAATTTAAAAAATGAAAACGCTTTAAAGAAGAGATTAGTATTTTCTATTAAGACAATTATTTCAGATTTAAAATTTAAAATTAAGTTTGATTGTATAACTTTGTACCGATTCGTTGTTTAGTTGAGGAAACAGAAAAATGGTTGATAAAATTATATTTATAATAAATCCGGTTTCGGGTAAAAAAAAGAAAAAAAATATTCCTGTTCTTATCAAAAAGACCTTTGATAATGAGGATGAATATAAAATCGTTTATACTAGTTTCGCAGGTGAGGCAACAATAATAGCAAAGAAATATTTAAATAAGGGATATAAGAAATTTATTGCTATTGGAGGTGATGGTACGGTAAATGAAGTCGCATCCGCAATTGTTGATACTGATGCAATTCTTGGAATTCTTCCGTTAGGATCGGGAAATGGATTAGCTCGTCATTTAAAAATACCATTAAAACTTCAAAAAGGATTAAATATTATAAAAAAAGGAAATCACAAAAAAATAGATTATGGTGAAATTAACGACCATAAATTCTTTTGTACAACTGGCGTTGGTTTTGACGCTCATGTTGGGCACGTGTTTTCAAAATTAGAGAAACGAGGATTTTCAAACTACATAAGAACTACTGTTTCAGAATTTAGAAGATATCAGCCAAAACGATACGAAATTTCAATGAATGGCACAACAATTATGCGTGATGCATTCTTGATAACCTTTGCCAATGCTTCCCAGTATGGTAATAACGCGCATATAGCGCCAAAGGCTATAATAAATGATGGAAAATTAGAGATTGCGATTATGCGGTCGTTTCCATTAATTACTGCACCAGGAATAGGGGCAAGGCTTTTTCTTAAAAACATTGATAAAAGTAATTATCTTGAAACTTATCGCTGCAAAAGCATTGTTGTAAAAAGAAATTCTCCCGATGTAATTCACTATGATGGGGAGCCAGGGAAAATGGGGGAAGTTTTGTATATTAAAATAGTTCCTAAAGGATTAAATGTTTTTGTAAATTAAAAATCTTCTTTCCGGGTTTTGAGCTTTTCAACTATATCAAATACTGCCGGACAAACTTCAGTGTTTTTTAAGCTTAGATCTAAAATTTGATAAATTCGTTTACGATCTGTGTGTGGATACTCTCTACATGCCTTAGGACGACTTTCATACGCCATGCAATAATTGTCGGAAAGTAAAAAAGGACAAGGTGTTTGTTTAAAAACATAATCTCCATCATCATCAACATAAAGATATTCATTGATAAATAGCCTAGGTTTCATTTTGAAATGTTTGGCAAGTCGTTCTACATCTTTGTCGTATAATGTTGGACTAATTGATTTGCAGCAATTGGCACAATCTAAACAATTAATTTCTTCAAAGACCTCATCATGTAATTTATGAACAATACTATCGAGATTTTTAGGTTTTTTCTTTTTTAATCTTGCAAATAAAGATTTAGTTTCTGGCGCCAGTTTTAAAGCTTTATCTTTAAGTTCGGACAGAAGTATTTGGTTCAGCTTGCTCATTATTCTTGTGGTCTGATAAATGAATTTATCATTTCACGTAAACCAAAAGTTCTAATTTGTGACAGGAATAAGCCACAAATAACTAATGAAATCCCTGTTATCTTACCGATATTAATTATTTCATTTAAAATGAAATACGCAATTAATGCCGTAAATACAGGAATTAGATTTGTAAAAGCATTGGCTTTGCCAATTCCGATGCGCTGTATTGAGAAAGTAAAAAATATAAATGCAAAGGAAGAACCGAATATTGCTAGTTTAAGTAAAGGAATCCAAGCCTCAGAATAAAATCCATTTAATCTAAATTCTGGGAAATCAATAATGAAAAATAGTGGTGCAAATAGAAAAATGCCGATAAAATTATGATATGTAACAATAGTTGTAGGATTGTATTTCTTGGTTAGTTTTTTAAGAACTAATGTGTATCCTATCGCAGCTGCCACAGCAAATGAGAGCATGCTAATTCCAAATGGAGAAGCATTAATAGTTTCACCTTTATTGAAAATAACAAATCCAACACCAAGTACTGAAACTAAGATTCCCAGAATATTCATTTTGGTAATTTTCTCATTTAAAAAATAAGATGAAGTGAAAATTGTAAACAAAGGTATTGTTGCAATAATTACTGCAGCCAAAGTCGAAGAAACGAACTTGATACCATAACTTTCTCCTAAGAAATAAAGGAATGGGTTAAAGATAGCAACCAATAGAAAGTATTTAAGATCGCCCTTTTGAATTCTTTGTAGTCTTTTTAATGGATACATTAAAGCAAATAAAAATACAGATGAAATTATCAATCTGAAAAACACAACAGTAATCGGATTGTAAAATTCAAATATTATTTTATACCAAATAAAAGTATAACTCCAGAATATCATCGCTAGAACTACTGAAAAATAGGCTGTTAGACTGGTTTGTTTCATATTAATAAACGGTCATTAACTGGGGCGCAAGTTATGATTTTTTATCAGGGAATTTGTAATTCATTTGTAAAATTAGATTCTAATAGTAGAAAGTTAAATGTGAAAATGTTGCTGTAATTATTTGAATAGACCTAAATAATTCCGACTTTTGGTTCTTGTAATGAGCTATTCTGTTAATAATTCTTAATTATATTAAAATATATCTCTTTAAACAGAACATTTTGCCTTCGGTTCTCGTTACACATAGAGCAATTAAACTCATAAATTATTTTTGATTCAATCAAAAAAATTGTTTCTTTGCATAATTTTTCGTATAGTTGTTAGTTTTGGAATAAGTGAGAGTCTGATTCTTACAAAGTTTATAAATTACTTTTAGGTTTAAATACATTGTATTCCAAATTGTTCACTTATTATAAATAGTTAGTTTGAAAAGGAGAGGCTAAATGAGACAGTTAAAAATTACAAAATCTATCACTAATCGTGATAGTTCTTCACTTGAGAAGTACTTGCAAGATGTTGGGAAAGAGCAGATGGTAACGGCTGAGGAAGAAGTTGAATTAGCACAAAGAATTAAAAAAGGAGATAGATTAGCATTAGAAAAATTAACAAAAGCAAATTTGCGATTTGTTATTTCTGTAGCTAAACAGTATCAATTTCAAGGATTAAGTCTCCCAGATTTAATTAACGAAGGGAATTTAGGATTAATTAAAGCTGCTGAAAGATTTGATGAAACTAAGGGTTTTAAATTCATATCCTATGCTGTTTGGTGGATTCGTCAATCGATATTACAAGCTATTGCAGAACAATCTAGAGTTGTTCGATTACCTTTAAACAAGGTTGGATCATTAAATAAAATACATAAAGCATATTCAGTTTTAGAACAAAAGTATGATCGTACTCCTACCGCAGCAGAATTAGCAGAGTATGTTGAGTTACCTACTGATAAAGTTGAAGATACATTGCAACTTTCAGGTAAACCTTTATCTGTAGATGCACCATTTGCCGACGGAGAAGAGGGTAGTTTGTTAGATGTGATGGAAAATGCTGATTCGCCAAAAGCTGATAGTAATTTACTTGATGAATCACTTGCAAGAGAAGTTGAACGGACTTTAAGCATTTTACCTGAAAAGGAAAGAATGGTATTAAAGTATTATTACGGTATCGGAGGTAAAGATTTATCTTTAGAAGAAATAGGATTTGAACTTGGTTTAACTCGTGAACGCGTCAGACAGATTAAAGAAAAGGCTATTCGAAGGTTAAGACATTCTTCTAAAAACAAGCTTCTTAAAAAATATTTAGGTTAAAAAGTTTATAAAACTTATAAGAGGGTGTCCAAGAACGGATACCCTTTTTTCATTTAAAGTTCTATTAAATATGAATTTAGTCATCTCATTGTTTTGTTATATGCCTAATATTTAGTATATTAAGGCATGAAAAGAAT
>JAQIBH010000019.1 GCA_027859205.1 Bacteroidales bacterium
AACCATGAAAATGGGAGGACTTAACTAATAAGAATGTTAACTGAAGAGCCGTATGATGCGAGAGTATCACGTACGGTTCTGAGAGAGACTTGGGGTGAAATTCCCCTTGTCTACTCGACTGTCAAAAGCCTCAGAATTCAATAATTTAACGCAACATAAAACGATACCAACGCACAAAGCATAAGTTTGCCAGCCCATCCCTACAACCATCCTTTCGCTGTCAAACACATGCTTTTTTTGCCATCACTCTATGATGATATCATTCTATTTTATTGGCAGGCACTTCTTGATCTCCCTGATGAAGAATTAATTTCTCGATTTCTTGATTGGAATTTTTTGAAAATGAAATTTTTGCTTCGACTTCTTTTAAAATAAATTCTGATTCTGAAATAGGCGCTAATTCAAGTTTTGATTGCCCTGTTAGTTCACAAAACAGTTTACCATCATTGAATGAAACACTAAAAATAAAACCTGGTTTTAGCTCGTATTTTCCAACGTATGATTGCAAAATATTATTAGATAGTTTAATTGTTTTTATGATTTCAGGGACAGTATATTTTTCATTAAAAACTATTGCTATCAAATCCTTATTTATGCGGTTAATCGGAGTATGTTCAAAATTTGAAAGGATAATGATTGATATATCATCATTTACAAAACGACTTATATTTGAAGTGAATCCATCTATATCACCAGAATGTGCTATCATTTTATGATTGAAAACATTAACAATACCCCAGCCAAATCCATAATTATCTTTGAACTCAGTAAACATTTTTTCTTTTGATTTATTGCTTATTAATTCTTCCGAATATAAAGCCCTATCCCAAATATATAAATCTTCAGTAGTTGAATACAAAGCTCCCGAAGCATGTGCATTAGACATATCTCGATAATTTGCTTTTTCAATTTCATTGTTCTTAAAACAATAACCTTGCGCTAAATTTTTAATTACTTTTTCAGGATATTCAAATCCCGAACTGTTCATTTTTAATGGCTCAAAAATATTTTGTTTAACATATTCATCATAAGACATTCTACTCACCTGTTCAATAATAAATCCCAACAAAATGTAGTTGGAATTGCTATATTTAAATTTTTCACCTGGAATAAACTCAAAAGGTTTGTTTTTGAAAGTTTCAATGGTTTCTAATATGTTGTAACCAAAAACTCTTCTTTCTTTATTGAAATCTTCAAATTCTGTATGATTTGGAATTCCAGATGTATGTGTTAGCAGGTGTTTAATAGTTATTTCATCTCCTTGGGGATAATCTGGTATGTATTTTTGAAGTTTGTCATCAACACTTAACAAACTGTTTTCTTCAAGCTGTAAAATAGCTACTGCTGTAAATCCTTTTGTTAATGAAGCAATTCTGAATTTGATCTCAGGATTATTTTTAATTTCAAATCCGTAGTTTGCAAAACCGTATCCTTTGGTTACTATAATTTGATCATTTTTTGCAATTAAAATAGAACCGCTAAACTGATTCATTTGTACATGTGCATCGATGTATTCATCAACATTCTTTTGAATATCATCTTGTTGAGCCAAAGCAACATTAAACTTACAGATACATACGATTGCAATTAAGTATAATAATGATATTTTTTTCATGATTGTACATTTTTAGATTTTGCATTTGAGTATTTTTCAATAAAAAAATATAGAATAAAGCCAGAAGCAATAAAAACCGATTCAATACCATAAGGTAAAGGGCTATCTGAACTTAAATCCAAAAAATGAAGTAAAACCAATCCAAATCCTCCTAAAAATATAATGATGCCCCATTTTAGGTTATGAATTGGGCTTGAAAAGTCCGGCAGATTAAAATCACTAATATTAATTTCTGCTTTGCTCTTTTCAACAAGTTTATTAAGAATTCTATACTCAAAAATTGTTTTAATGATACTGACAAATCCCCAGAAACATATACCAAGGATTATTGAAGCTACTATTCCATCGTCCATAATTAAAAATTTTAGTTAGTAAAAAAATTATAGACAAATCAACAAGTCTTGTTTTTGGTAATCAATCTTATTATTTCAACTGTGAAGAGTTTTATTTAAACATACCTACAGAAAGTAAAATGGTCTTTCACATAAAAAATTAACCCTTACACATAAAATTTACTTCATTCGATATATAAAATTCTTGATTAAGATGATTAGTCAGTACTTTTATTTAGTTTATATTTATTAAGTATGCATTACATAAAAGGTAAATACACCGAATTAATTATTCACGCATTTTGTTGGATTGTTTTAACATTTCTGTTTATCCATTATAATGCACTTTCGTTTCACTATTTAAAGGGAGACTTAATGGATATTCCACTCTTGTTTGGAACACTCATTAATATTCTACTTTTTTATATTAATCTATTTTTCCTATTCCCGAAGCACACATTAAAAAGGTTCAATATTGTACAGTATGTAATCTGGATTTTCGCCTTAACCATTGTTTTTAGTGTAATTGAGAATATTTTCGATTATTACTATGCAGTAAAGCATTTCTCCAATGAAAAAGTAGTATTTCAGTCCGAAGAGTTAATAGCAACGAGCTTTATTAACTTATTTTTTGTGATCTTTTCATTCTTGTATGCAATTATTAGCTTATGGATAAAAAATGAAGTTATTAATAGAAAACTTACTGAAGAAAATTTAAAACTGGAATTGAACTATTTAAAATCACAAATCAGTCCACACTTTTTATTTAATTCCTTAAATAATCTATATTCCGTTGCAATAAAAAATAATGACAATGAAACTGCTACAGGCTTGTCAAAACTTTCCACCTTGATGCGATTTATGCTTGATAAATCGGACAAGACAACAGTTAAACTATCTGAAGAAATTGAATACCTGAAAAGTTATATTGAGCTTCAGAAGTTAAGGTTTTTGGACGAAGATGATGTAGTAGTTACTTTCAAAACAGAAGGGGACATTAGCGATTTCAGCATACCTCCTTTTTTATTAATAAATTTTGTGGAAAACGCTTTTAAACATGGTGTTGATTATAAATTGTCTTCAGAGATTAATATAAATTTAAATGTCAATAAAAACGCAATGACCTTTTCAATTGAGAATACAAATCATGCTTTGAAAAATACAAAAGGAATCAGCCAGATTGGATTGGAAAATGTAAAAAAGAGACTTGAATTAATATATGGTGGAAATTATAAACTAAAAACAAAATCAAAGTTACCTAAATATGTTGTTAAATTAAAGATTAAAAACTTAGGAAATTAACATGAGATGCATTGCTGTAGATGATGAACCCAGAGCACTTGAGATAATTGACAACTTTATAAGTAAAATTGACTTTCTTGATTTAGTTGGTAAATTTCGAAATCCTGTGGATGCAATAGACTTTTTGCTGCAAAATAAAATTGACCTGATTTTCCTTGATATTAATATGCCTGATATTACAGGAACAGAATTAGTTAAGATCTTGAATCAAAAACCGATGATAATTTTCACAACAGCATATTCTGAATATGCGATTGAAAGTTATGAATTAGATGCCATTGATTATTTATTAAAGCCTTTTGAGTTTGATCGATTTTTAAAAGCAGTAATTAAAGCGAAGGAAGCATCTAAACTAAGTTCTGGGGTGGAAAATAATCATATAGTTTATTTAAATACTATCGATAATAAAATTCAACTGAAAAGTGGCTCAGAAACATTCCAAATAAAAATTGATGATATCAAATATATTGAAGGATTAGGTAATTATGTGAATGTATATCTAACTAAAAAGAAAATAGCAACTTATATTAGCTTAAAGGATTTTTTAGAAAAATTACCAAAAGACGGCTTTACAAGAATTCATAAATCGTATATAATTTCTATAAATCATATTAAATCTTTTGAGAATTATCAAGTAAAATTAGATGATAAGACTATTCCGATTGGGAAAAACTATAGAAAAGATTTTATTGAGTTAATGAAAAAAAGGACCAGATGAACTCAATCATCACCATCCCTTCGTTGTCAGGCACATTTAGCATTCGCGCAAGGCTAATGCTCACTCCCAAAATGCAAAAAGAGCCTTCCAACCCTTCGCACAGAACAAGAAACATTACAGTAAAAAGAAACATAAAGATTGTCAGAATAAAACAGCCAGCATATAACAGCAGGTCTTACAGCATACGGGGGCTTTATGGTTATTAAACAAATTATGTTATCTTTAACTTTCGGTAACGAGGGATACAGTAACACGGCTAAAACCCGTACAGCTGCAAACCTGCAAACCGTTAGGCACAAGCGGAGGATCTGGGCAACGATAAAACTTAATCGATAAAATAAGATGATCTCCAGCCCACAAAGCAAAAGTATTCCAGCCCGTCCCACAACCATCCCTGCGCTTCCACACATTTACTTTCTTTGCCAATGCACTCCTAGAATTTGAATTTTAAATGTTAAATTTGAAAGCAATAATAATCTAAATTTGAAATGAATAAATTGAAAGAACGAATATATATAAAACAGTGGCTGGATTTAAAACCATATGATAATCAAACTCCTACGGATGGATATTATTTAAAGCTTTGTAATGAGGTTAAGAAGTCAATTATAACTAATAAACAATCACTTGTACTACAGAATTATCTAGACAATGATGAAATTGATATATTGGCTTGCTTCTTAACATCATATTTTGAGGACTTAATTTCAGAGACAAATATTTGGAATACATTTATAAAAGTTCATAAAAGACTATATGAGAAATATTTGCCTTTTTACAGAATAGATGAATATTACGAGCAGGAAATTAATTTACCAGACATATGCTTTTTGATTTGGTATTTTATGAATACAATTCAGCAAGAAAAATTTATAGCTCCATTTAATAACTTTATAATAGAAACATCTGATAAAGTAATGGATTTATTTGAAGATGCTTGGGAATATGCTCCTGAGAATGAATTATTAAGAACATTTTATTCTATTGATGAAAAGAATACAGATTTTTATATAGCTAGAGGCTTGATTGATAATATTTTGTTTAAATCATATTTATTTTATCCTGATACACTATTGGATTTGCGAGATAGTGAATTCGAGATCATAGAGGAAAATAAAGATGATGAATACTTGCTTAATCTTTTAAACGAAAATCGAGATCATAAACTTCATAATACTTATACAAGACTTCTTGGGCTAAAAGGTCAGGAATGGATTGCAGAAATTTTGGGAGATAATCACAATCTAAGTAAAGATTTTCCAAGAATTTCTAAG
>JAQIBH010000040.1 GCA_027859205.1 Bacteroidales bacterium
CCTTTTAAACATAAAATAAACTATAAAAATGGGAAAAAATACTTAGATTCCCCAAGGGGAATTGTGTTTTAATGCCATATAAAAATTAAAATATTATTCTTAGCTTGACGGCTATGGTCGGCAGACAGGGGTGTGAAGCGGAAAGCGATTATATATCAATTAGAACAAAACAAGGCTTAATTACTGCCAAATAGTATACGGATTTTGGCAGTTTACTTATAAATATTATCTTCGTGTTGGATTTATTAACGTGGATAACGAAACAAAGTAATCTTATGAGCGATAGCAAATAAATACACCAAATATTACTAAGGGAAGGTTACAAGCTTTTGTATACAATATAAAAATCGCTAAAGTAAAATATATTCTTATATTAATCGACCTAAAATAACACTTAAACCATGAAATCACTGTATTATCTTATTTTATTAGCTTTCGTTGTAAGTTGCACATCACAAACTGATTCAACGAAAAATCCATTTCTTACAGAACTTAACGTTCCTGTTGATTATGCAAATGTATCTGCAAATGATATTGAAGAATATGCCAGTATCACACTTGAAAATGTCCTTACAGAAGTTAATAAAATAAAACAGAACGAAGCTCCAACATTTGATAATGTGTTTGCCACAATAGATGATATTTATTACAAAATCGATGTTGCAGGTAATAATTGTTTTATGTTGTATTGGGTATCACCTGATTCACTTTCAAGAGTAAAGGGATTAGCTGGTTATCAATTGTTAGATTCATTAGCTACAACTATTTATTCTGATAAAGCAATTTTTGATAAAATGCTAAGTTTTTATTCATCAGATTCATATAAAGAGCTAAAAGGTCATAAAAAAATCCTTGTGGATGATATGATTTTACAATTCAAACAATCTGGGGTTAATTTGGAAGATGATAAGCTTTCTAAGTACAAAAAACTAACTAAAGAGATTAACCAGCTTACCTCTGAATACTCTGTTAATATGAATACTGCGAACGAAGTTTTATTATTAGATGAACAAGGTGCAGAAGGTTTTTCTGAAAACTTTAAAAACACTTATAAAGTTGGAGAAAATCAATATGAAATCCCAATTATAAATGCGACTCGCAGACCTGTAATGAACAATGCAAAAAATGAAGAAACGAGGAAGGCATATTATTTTAAATATTATAATAGAGCTTCTGACAAAAATCTCGAAATTCTGGATAATTTAGTGCAAAAGCGTTATGAACTGGCCAATATTATGGGGTACGAATCGTATGCTGCATATTATCTGTCGAGTAAAATGGCAAAAAATCCTGAAACCGTTTGGAATTTTATCAACGATTTAGTTAATAGAGCAACAGAAAAAGCAAAATCAGATATTAAAGTAATAAAAAACATAAAGAATGAAGACCTTGGCACGCAGGATAACAGTCCATTAAGATCTTGGGATGTTGCCTACTATAATAACCAAATATTAAAAACAAACTACCAGGTTGATCATGAAAAAATAAGAGAGTATCTTGTTATGGAAAATTGTCTGGAAGGCGTATTCAATATCTATGAGAATTTATTAGGGCTTGAGATAAGAAAAGTCGAAAATCCATCGGTATGGCATGAAGAAGTTGAATTGTACGAAGTATTTGAAGGAGAGGATTTAAAGGGAAGGTTTTATTTGGACTTATTTCCCAGACCAAACAAGGAATCCTGGTTTTATGGTGTAGGTCTGAATTCAGGAAAAGCTACAGAGCAGGGGTATGAAGTTCCTGTAAAAATGCTTTTAGGTAATTTTACACGACCAACTGAAACATTGCCATCATTGCTTAGTTTTAACGAGTTAAGTACATTATTTCATGAATTCGGGCATATCTTTGATGGATTGTCTTATAATGGTGAGTTTGCGGCACAAGCCAGTTCAAAATCTGATTTTGGTGAGTCTATGTCTCAAATTTTTGAGAACTGGATCTGGGATTATGAAATGCTTAGCTCGTTTGCAAAGCATTACGAAACAGGAGAGGTGTTGCCAAAAGAAATGTTTGATAATATGTTAAATGCTAAAAATGTTTCTTCAGGTTATTACACTTTATCTTCACTGCGAAGTTGTATATACGACCTGAATTTATACGACAAATACAATCCTAAAACCCCGATTTCTACAGACGAATTATGGAGGAAAATAGATAAGAAATTGGATGTAATGAAAATTTATGAAGAAGGAACACATCCGCAAGCAAGCTGGATTCATATAAATACACACCCCGTGTACTATTATGGTTATTTATGGGCCGACGTATATGCTCAAGATATGTTTACCGAATTCGAAAAGAATGGGCTTCAAGATCTGGAAACAGGATTAAGATTTCGCGATTTAATTCTTGCTAATGGAACGCAAAGAGATATAGTAGAAGCTGTTGAAGAATTTTTAGGGCGACCTTCAAACAATGAGGCATACATTAAAAGTCTCGGACTTAATTAATAAGCAGTTTGTAACATAAAATAAATATCCTTATAACAAGAGTTTATTCAAAAAGTTATGATTCCCTTTATAACGGATGAATAGCATAACAAACAAAAGAAGCTGTCTCAAAAGGACAGCTTCTTTTTTAAAATATACTCGTAGGGCAAAATCCCGATAGCTATTGGGATGGAGACATAGTATTAATTATAGCCTGTCTGCCGATAGGCAGATTGACAAATTCGGATTAGGCTTGGCGCAAATTGTTTTAACAGGGCAAACAGTTAGTAACTGTTTGAGCCAGCTTGTGGGAAGACATCGATCACGAACATACTTCGACAAGCTCAGCATGACAGTCCGAGATCTTAAATTATATTAAATACTGCGTATTACGGAATTTGCTATATAGGTCCTATAATGTTTGCGTTATAGCCTGTCCCGCATTTTCTGCGGGATTAATATAGCTTTGGTTAATAACTTATGTGTATGCCTTGAGGTACGAATGGCATACTCTATCAATGACTTAGATCAATTACGGAAACAATATTCGAAAAATCAGCATTACAATAAATCAAATACGATTTTTTAAGATTTGAAAGGATTTCTTTTAACTTTTCCTCAGATAACTCAATAAAAACTTTTTTCAAATCTGAATACAATTCATTAAACGTACAAATGTTATTTTCAAGAGCTTTTAGAACATATCCGTATTCAGGTTCACCAAACACGATATTTTCTATTTCAATATCATTGCAATATTCTGTATAATAATATATGCTATTGTTTTCCTGAATTTTATAAGAAAACGTATTGTTTTTATAATGATTTTCAATTTCAATTAGTTTATCCCATTCCTTAACGTTATCCGGTACATTCTTCTCATATCTGAATAAATGAAAGCGATCTTCAGTATTTGAGAAATAATCCGGCAACAGGGAAGTGATAACATCATAATCATATTTTTTTCTGTCATCATCTGACATTGAGGAATAATATTTTGTCATTGACGATAACACCAAATTCACATATATATGGGAAAATGAAACAATACTATTATTATAAAAGAATCTTAAAAAATGTAGATTATTTATGCATTCTTGCACATCATTTTCAGTTTCTTCAGGCACATGTTTTATTACATTGGCGGTAGGAGTGATTCCATTTTTAATAGAATGTTTTACTATAAATAGATTATCAGAAAAGCTATTACTTTTATTCATTTTCTTTAATAATGAATCAGAAAGCGCATCATAACCGATAAAGATATTTTTAAAGCCTGCAATGGCCATTTTTTTCATGATTTTTGCATTGAATAGATCATTTGGTATAATCTCGGCCCAGAATATATAATCTTCTTCATTTTTGAATTTTAAGTCAATTATTAAGTCAAGTAATTTCTCGAAATGCTCGAAGCTACCGAAAGTATCGCTATCCACAAATGAAAATGTTGTAATCCCATAATACTTTGAGATATGATCTATCTCATTCACAATACATTCAGGACTCCTGACTCGCAATTTGTATCCTTGATTAAAATCACAAAATTTGCATTTTCTCCAATGACAAGAGCGAATTGTATTTATGGGAATACTTATTTGATCACTCTTTTTAGGATAAGGGTAGTTATTTATATAATCATCATAGTCAGGGAAAATATAATTCTTAAAATCTAAATAATCACTTTTATTTGTTGACGATTGCAAAATCTCTTCTGCATCACGATACATCAAGCGAGGAACTACTTTAAAATCAGAAGTGTCTTTCTTTATTTGATTAGATAATTCTAATAATGGGTATTCGCCTTCGCCCCAGGTAACAAAATCAAAATAAGGACAAACTTTAATTGCCTCTTTTGCAGCTTTCTCACTACCAAAACCGCCAACAATAATTTTTACTTCAGGTGCAATTTTCTTTATTTCTTCGGCTAAAATTATGCCCGGAATCCATTGATTATACTTAGCACTAATTCCAAAAAGCAAAATCTCAGTAAAATCAATTTTTGTAATCTCACGATGAATTATTTCGAAAATTTCTTCTTTTTTAGTTTGTAAAAACTCCAAATAATACTTCGAGTTAATAGTTTTATAAGTAGAATCTAATTTCTGAAGTAATGAAATGATTCGATTGTTGCCTTTTGCATTATTATCACGATCATTTAGGATTGAGAGAAAAGGAAGAATTCTAATTTCGGTATCTTCAGTTTTCACATAATCAGACATTAAGGATAATAAAAAATTCCAATATTTTATTTCTGTTTCAACACCATTGCTTACCATAAACTTTTTAAGGATGGATAGTGAAATAGAAGGACTATATATATCAGCAGGAGGTAGGCAATTTAGAAGAATCTTCATCAGCTTTTCATATAAGGTATTTAGCTATTATTTACACAAAAATAAGTTAAATATGAGCATAATATGGAAATATTCGGATGTTTTAATATTCTATTTAATACAATAGCTTTAAAGCAATCCTTATTTCGATATTGAATAATTAGTTCTAAAATAGGTAAACTAAATCAATTGAATATAAATTCATTGTTAAAAGTAACCCAAAATAAAACGCGTACAATATTTAAGTCGTTGACAATCGCATACCTGTCTGCCGACAGGCAGGATTACCCGAATAAGACAACTCGAAGTGCATTCTATTTACCCGTAGGGCGAAATCCCGATAGCTATCGGGATGAAGTAAAATGTGTGTGGAGTGATTATTAAAAATAATTTTAGTTCCAATAAATCATCTTTCTAATTTAAATGTCATTGTAATTTATTAAACAAATAAAGATCATTTTTTTACTAATCATCCTACGCGCTCATTATCAGCACTTTCTGTATTCTGTTAATATCTTTCTAAAAAAAGCCTAACAATTGGGGGTCACCTTTTTGTATATTAAGGAATTAATAGGTGAAGGCTTAAGAGTAAATATACAGTCACCAGAATTGTTAGAGGTAATTTGCTAATTAAAGAACATTTTTATTCGAAACTTAAACATCGATAATAATGAAACAAAAAGTAATTTTTACTGCCGATGATTATGGTCCTATACCATCTATAAATGATGGCATAATTGAGGCTGTTAAAACTGGATGCATTAATTCCGTGGAAGCATTTGCAAACCACGATAATTTTAAAGAATCAATTAATCGTTTAATTAATGAATGCGATTCTGATAGCTTTGAGTTGGGATGCCACCTAACTATTACTTCGGGTAAACCTATTACAGGTATGAAAAGTTTATTTGTACGTAACTTATCTTTTAATAAAAAAGGATATTTCCGAAAATACACTGATCTCAGAAGACCATTTAAACAAGCAAAACGAGATGATCAAGTAAAAATACTTAAAGAGGAGCTTAATGCTCAGATTTATCAATTCGAAAAACATGGTTTTAAAGATAAACTTACACACCTAAGTTGCCATCATAATGCATTATTCTTTTTCGAAGACTACCTAAATACATATTTTGAGCTAGCTAAAGAAAATAACCTCGCAGTTCGGACTCCTCACGGGATTCCATTTAAAAGACATAAAAGTTTTATACAAATTGTTGTTGCACTATCGGCAAAAAATCTAAGCCTTAAAGACAGGAACTATATGATTCAATTTGCTAAAAAAATACCAGATTTATCTAACATGATTAAAAATCCACCTCCTCCGAATCGTCCTGTTTATCATATAAATGCTAATTATGGACCTTTGGGTTTAAAAGTATTAGACGAAGAAGATATTGACGAATATGCAGAAGAAAAACATGCCTTACTTAAAAATTATTTAGAAAAATATGAGAATAAAGGTATCTCGGAATACGTATTTCATTTAATTACTGATGATTTTGCTAAACATCAGGAGTATAAAAATCAGGCTTTATTTAAAAATTGTAATTATACTGGAATAGACAGCACTTATTTTGATAGTAGAATGGCTGAAATACGCTCTTTAATTAAATATAAAAATGTAATTGATAATATGACTGATAAAGTATCCTGGAAACAAGTATAAAATTAAAACTTAATATTATGCCACAATATTACGATGCACATTGTCATATCTTTAATAAGAATATTTTTCTGAGACAGGTGGTTGAAATTGCAGTAAGCTTGCACGAACTCACTAAATTAGCTGAAAAGAAAAAAAAGTTAAAACTTATTAAAAAAACAGTTAAAAATATTGATTTAGGACTAGATACATTTATGAATAATAATATTAGTAATGTATTTGACGACTTAAATAATGCATATAATGGTAAGTTTATTATTACTCCTTTACCTATAGACTTGACCTATACCGATGATAATGACGGAAGTACCAGAGAAGATTTAAGATATGTTAATCAACTCAAATGGTTTTTAATAAAGATTTTGGCTATTATTGGATTAATAAAAGGATTTACGAATAAAGAAATTGATGAAATTCTAAATAAAATAAAGGTCAATATTAAGAAATTAATTAAATCGCTTAAAAATGATCTTGAGCATAATGAATGGCTTATTGATAGTAATAATTACAATGATCAGATAAAAAATCATTTGCAGCTTGCAAAAGCAAATCCAAAAGTTAAACCTTTTCTATCTCTTGATCCTCGAAGACAACGCCGTGATAATAAGAACCTAATGGATCTGGTAGAAAAGTATTTCAAAGAAGATCCTGGATACTTTGTCGGTATTAAATTATATGCCCCTGTTGGATTTTCTCCAACAGATCCAATTTTAATGGGAGATGATGAGCATAATCAAAGTATTTATAAATATTGCCAAGAAAAGAAAATCCCAATTACAATACACAATTCAAATTCTGGGTTTTCGTGTTTTTCTAAAGAACTAAGAGTTACCGGATTAATTCGTAACGATAGAGGAAACTTAGTGGCATGCGATAATAAGAAGTATAAGTTTAAAAAGAAATTCTTTAAAGTTGTAGGTATTGGCGAGGCTATTGAAGAGCGTGCCAGAGTTTTAAATCATCCATCATTATGGGAAAAAGTATTGGAAAAATTTCCAAATTTAATACTGAATTTTGGCCACTTTGGAGGAAGTAGCCAAATTATGGAAAGGGTTAATTATAGTTTCCCTAATAATTTTAAAGATCTGGATACTTTTGATGTGACTAAAATGGCAAAAAAAGTAAAAGACAAAGCGAAAAGAGGAAAAGTCTGGGATCTTTTTATGGAAATAGATGGAGTTTATAATATTAAATCTAATCTTTCAAAAAAAGATCGAAAAGAAACTTGGGAAATATTATACAAAGCAGGAGTAATTGATAACTGGAGTCAGGCAATATTTGATATTATTATTAAATATCCTAATGCATACACCGATTTGTCTTGTTTTAGGGCATTTGATAAAAAAGGGGATACCTCATTTATTAATAATTTAACAAAATTTAAAAAGAACTTTTTTGATCCTTTAGATGCAAAACACAAAGAAAAGTTTTTATATGGTACCGATTTCTTTTTAATTCTGTTATCGGGTATTGAACCAAAAAATTATGTTAAAACCTTTGACAAAGTTTTTAATACAGATGAAAGCAAAGATTTTGATTTAATTGCAAGTAAGAATCCTGAAAAGTTTCTTGGAATCAGTAATAATTAGAACAAAATTCCACTACGTTCAATAATCCAATTAATGCAATTCGAAGGCAAGCGGTATGTATACACAATTTACTAGCATTTGTCCTATAACTTTAGCGCACTTAGCGAAGCGATTTCACGAACAAAGTGAGTAACAAAGCGTTCTCACGACCCAAGGGAGTAATGTCCTGCATGGAGCCTGTCCCGAACTCCTGCCTGCCGGCAGGCAAGGTGATTCGGGATTAACATAGCTTCGCTCAATAATTAATTGCTTTTTTTTAGGGTAAGAAAATAAAAATTCTACTTTCTCGCACTACCCAAACGAAATACTTTTTTTACGTAATGAAATGGAGTGAAATGGGTGTGGAGTGATAACTACGTTAGTGAAAATTATAAAGAAATCACTAACTTAAAGCAGTTTATAATAAATTCACTAAAATGAAAGTACAAATAGGGAAGTATAGTTTATTGTAAAAACTAATAATAAGAAAGTTGCTTAATTTATTTGAATCAAAAATGTAGGAAATACTAGCGATTATAACAATAAACTGTAAATATTAGTAAATTCATTTGTTTTTATTGATTATTAATTGCAATATTTGCATAAATTGTGTAAATAATTCAAATAAAAATGTTAATAGAAATTTCAATAACTAATTATAGGTCGTTAAAAGAAAAATCAACATTAAGCTTAATAGCTGATGGGTACGATTCTAAATCAGAGAACATAAATCTATTTGAATATGCCAATGATAAAAAGCTTAGACTTCATAATAGTGTTCTTATTTTTGGAGCAAATGGATCTGGTAAATCAAATATTGTTCGTGGATTATGGACTCTAACGTGGTTATTAAATAACCCTAGACACGAAGGAGAACCTATAAATTTCTTTGATCCTTTTAAATTTAATGTAAATACAAAAAATCAACCTAATAAATTTGAGATTAAATTCTTAGACTCAGATGCGATTCCATATTTGTATGTAGTTTCTTTTAATAGTGAGAAGATAACAGAAGAAAAGCTAACATATTGGCCAAATAATAGAGAAACAGAAGTCTTTACTAGAGAAATCTTGGACGAAAATAGTAAGGTGCATGTAATTAAAATAGGAAAAGCTGCACAAGAAAAGAATAGTGAAGAAAACATCTACAAAAACAATTTCGCGATTTCGCACTTTTCTTCTCTAACTCCAAATGAAGTGATTCTAAATGCCTTCAATTCACTAAAGCGAATTCGCATTTGTAATAGCCTTAACATCGGTCATAGAATTAAAATATCTGATGATTTTGGTGAATTACTAATTAATAATGAATGGTTTAATAGAAGAGTCAATGCGCTTATCCGATATGCTGATTTAAATATAAATCTTGTGCGAGCTGAAAAGAAAGTTGACTCAGATGATCGAAAAGGAATTGACAAATTTAAGTTTTATACTCAACATTATTTATATAATGGAGATCAACGAACAGATATTTCTCTTGATATTCCTTTGAAAGAAGAGTCTGAAGGTTCACAAACAATTATAAGTCTTGGAAGTGAAATCATACACGCTTTGGATGAAGGAGGAGCGCTAATCGTTGACGAATTCGAAACTAGTCTTCATCCGAAACTTAGCAAAGCTTTGATACGTATTTTTCAAAGTAAAAAATTAAACCCCAAAAAGGCTCAATTAATTTTTACTACACACGATACTAATTTAATGGATCATCATATTTTTAGACGTGATCAAATCTGGTTTACGGAAAAAAATAGTAGGGGTGAAACTGAATTATTTTCGATGATTGATTTTGATAATTTAAGAGAAGGTCATGTTTTCGAAAAATGGTATTTGTCAGGCAAATTTGGAGCATTACCACAATTAGAAACTATCGAAAAAGCGTTTGGATGAGCAGAATCACAGGATCAAAAAAGACAGCTCATACTGTATTAATTGTCTGTGAAGGAAAAAATACTGAACCTTCATATTTTGAGTCCTTAGAATCCTATATTCGTGATAAATATTCTGATCATTATCCAAACGGAATAACTTTTGATATTTTCCCAATCGGTCCCGAAACTCAGGAAGCTATAAAGCAAGAGAGTGAACTGTTTTCAAGAAAAAAAACTACTAGAGTAGTTAAAAATGCTGAACAAATAATTAATGAAGACATAGAAGAAGAATATAGCCCAGCGCCAATACGATGGGTTCGATATGCTCAGAAACAATCTATAAATGTTGGGTATAACCAAGTTTGGAGTGTTTTTGACTATGACAATCGAAGTGCCTCACACATAGAAAAGTCTTTTAATCAAGCCGAAACGGCAACGACTGACGGTATTGATAAAGTACAAATAGCTTATAGCTCATATTCATTTGAATATTGGATACTATTACATTATGAACTTTATGAGAAGTATTTGGGTTTTTCTGAATGTAAGGATGAAAAAAGAGAACCTATTGCATGCGGAACTAAAGCTCATTCTGATGATTGCAATGGAAATAAATGTTTAACTGGTTATTTATATCTTAATGATCCTAAGGTTGGGTCTATTTTAAAAACTGAGGAATCAACTTTTCCATACATAAAAGAAAATATGAGGAAAGCATGTATTAGGGCTAAGTATATGAGAACATTGCATTCAAAAGAGACTACTAACAAATGGGAGATGAAACCTGTAACTACTATGGATGAAATGTTAGAATCATTGATCCCAGGATTAAATAATATTACATGGCATTTAGCAACAAACGAAATTGTTTTTACTAATTGGAAAATTAGTTGGTCTCGTAATGAAAGCTTACTAACAATAAAACTTATAACTAATGGGAGAGAAACAGTTTTAATCAATGCCTATAATATCTGTCTTTACGATGAAAAATTAGATCACGATGGAGTTAATCAAAGAATATTGAAACAAGGACAAGGAGAGTATGACATTGTTGAAATAGATATTAGCAAATTAGACATTATACCTTGTTATATTTCTATAAAAAAAGGTGTAGATACACATTTTTCAAAATTGTAAAAGCTGCTGATTAAGTTCTAATAAGACTATATACATTATGTTAAATAGAAAGTCAACTCAAGGCTTTTCTGGCATCTTAATAATTTTGTCTTAAAGGGCGAACATCCAGTGGATGTTTGAGCCAGGTTGTGGGGAGGCGAGTAGTTTACGAGCGATAGGTCTGGTAAGCTTTACACGAGTTTTAGGCTTCTAAATTAACCATAAAACACTATATTTTAACTAAAACGGCTTGTAATGTGTGGAGTAAGCTATTCCGTAGTTTTAGAAGGGCAGTTGTCTAGTAGACAACTGAGCCAGGATGTGCGGAAGCCTTGATCAGTTACTCGCCAAAAATGGCTCGTGAGATCGTTCTCCCGATATTCATCGGGATCACTAAGTTGGTTCTTTTTGTATTAACTAAGCGAAGCGATCTCACGAACACAAAGTGTGAGTAACCAAAAAGAATGAAAGAACGGCGGTAGGAAAACATGTGTTAAGAAACCATTTGAATTATATAGATCCCGAATGACTTCGTATCGAGATTAATTATTCCCGTTGGTCATGAGAACGCTACGCTAAGTACAACCAAATTCGTTAGTCACTAAAACTTCCAAACAAATGGTTTCATTAACTTATGTTGTGCGTTAGCAAAGAATTTTTATTGCGGGTTGGAGGGCAAATATCCAGTGGATATTTGAGCCAGCTTGTGGGAAGGAAATAAATTATTGGAATGCGTTAGCCAGCGTTGGGCAACGACGAAGTCCTCACGAACACAATTTTTTATAATTAATCCGTGAGTAATTGTTTTTGAAAATTTATTTAGTAATATTTCACTCAAAAGAAATTGTAAAGGGCAAACATTCAGTGAATGTTTGAGCCAGCATGTGCGAAAGAAAGGCTGGCAAAGCGGCTATTTAAAATAATGACTAACTGCGAAGCTCTCACGAACACATATAAAATTTACAATAGTGAGTAACTGCGAAGCTCTCACGAACACACATAAAATATACAATAGTGAGTAATTATAGGACTAAGCTTAGGAAGTTTAATTATCGTACGAATAAGTCCCTTAGAATCGCATATTAGAACCATTTCTGTACAATTACCCGAATAAAGTAAACTCGAAGCGAACTATTTACCCGTAGGGCGAATCCCGATAGCTATCGGAAGGAGACATAGTATAAATTATAGGTACAAATTCGGATCAGGGTTGGCGCAAATTGTTTTAACAGGGCAAACAGTTAGTAACTGTTTGAGCCAGCTTGTGGGAAGGCATCGATCACGAACATACTTCGACAAGCTCAGTATGACAGTCCGAGATCTTATTTTATATAAAATACTGCGTATACACAATGCAAAAGTTATCGTTGTGATAGTCCGCAAATTCCTTAACATAATTTCAATACCGATATCGGACAAAAGTCAACGATATCTGAAATTATGTTAAATACTGCGTATTACAGAATTTGCTAGCATTTGTCCTATAATGTTTGCGTTATGTTAACATAGCTTCGCTCAATAATTAATTACTTTTTTTAGGGTAAGAAAATAGAAATTCTACTTCCTCGCACTATCCAAGCGAAACACTTTTTTTACGCAATGAAATGAAGTGAAATGGGTGTGGAGTGAATTCTTAGCTAAAACACATTTTGTTTACTTTTAGATTTGCATTTTGAAACATATTTATTACTTTTAATTAATGTTTTTATAAACAGGGAGATATAATGTATGGAACAATGTTCCACCTATCCACTAGTTAGGTTTCATGCAAAAAAAACTCCCGAATCATATTTATTCATTTTGTATTTTTTAAACTTCTTTATACAAAATCCAACCAAAAACTAATGTCAGTATCAGAACATATATGACCAGTACATAAACCCACTTCCCTCCAAATTTTGGGGTATTGATTGATGATAAATTAAATACAGACAGAATCATTAAGATGACATAAAGAAGTATTGAAAAAGTAAAATGCGTGAAGAAACTTTCGAATAAAAAGACAAAAGCCAGAATCAATACATTATTATCAAGGGCAAGACCTTTATACGTTTTACTGTCAATAAGACCATGAACATTAAAATAGCTCAGGCGAATGGCACTGGTAGCAATAATTACAAATGCTCCGGGTATATACAAAACATTATAATTTCCGTAGCTTAAAAGTATAATTGCAGGTAATATACCAAAGCTTACAATATCTATCAATGAGTCGAGCTGAGCTCCAAATACACCTTGTACTTCTGTTCTGTTTTTCATTTTTCGTGCTATTATTCCATCGTACCAATCAAATAATACTGCCCATAATACGCCAATTATAGCTGCAGGAAAGTTTCCACCTATGGCGAAATATATCCCCAATACTGCACTCAATAATCCAAGTAGAGAACAAATGTTTGGTAAATCCTTAGCATAAGTAAGCATGCTTGCTTGTTGTTTGTTGCTCATGTTATATGTTTTTTGAATACATTACATCCTTTAGCGCTTCAAGGAGCTTTGTGTTTTCCTCATTGGTTCTGCTTGCAATTCGAATATATCGGTCGGCATCAGGTTGCATTTTACCTGCAGTGTCTTTTATATAAATATTGTACTCAATAAATAAGCGTTTAGTTAGCTCAGGTCCGCTTAGAGCATTATCAGGTAAGCGACAATAAATATAGTTTGCATCAGGTTTAAAAACCGTCATTCCCTCGATACTACAAAGCATTTTATAGAAAGCATCTCTATCTGTTTTTACCTTTTCGCAGCTGTCTTCAAATTCCTGTTTATACTGGGGTAAAATTCGCAGAAACTCTTCTGCAAAACCATTAATATTCCATATATGAATACCGTTTCGAACTACTGCCGCAAATTCTAAGTTTGCCGTTAACATATATCCAATTCTGAGTCCGCATATGCCATAAGCTTTACTCATGCTTTTAAGAATAGCCATGTTCGGATATTTGTCAATATCTTGTTCCATACATATTTGTTCCTTATTATCGGCAAAATCAAGAAAAGATTCATCAATGATAAGCATGATATTGTGTTTGTCGAGCTTTTGTGCCAAGCTTATTAAGTCGGCTTTTGGAACCAATATTGATGTTGGATTATTGGGAGTAACCACTACAGCCATATCGGCTCCAACTTTTATTGCCTCGTCAGCAAATTTATCAACATCGAGCTGAAAAGATGGGAAATCCAACGGAAATTCTATGGCATGACCTTCCGGTGCAGCATTAGCATATTCATTAAATGAGGGTACCGGAACAATTATCTTTTTGGCTAAATGTCCTGAAAGAATTTTAATAATTTCAGCAGCACCATTTCCAACAATTATTCTATCGGTTGGTTGCTTTATTATGTCCCCAATCAATTCGGCCAGTGCATCTTGCGCCATTGGGTAATTCAATACTAAATTATGAATATTGTCTTTTAGGTGTGTAAACACTGCTTTTGGAGGAAAATAAAGATTATATAAGTAAGCATGGTCAGTAAAATTATGTCGGTAATAACCGCCATGTTGTTTTGATAGGTATTCGTATTTCTCAGCTTGTGTTTTGTATTTATTTTCCATCATGTGTTTATTTCTGCCTTTTCATTATTTATTGATTTATAAAAATAAATATTGATTCTTGATACTTAGCTTCTTAATTCTATATAATCTAAGCACTTGCCTTTTCAAGCTTAACATGTTTTTTCCTTTCCATAGGGAAAAGTTTTTCAGCTTCAGCTAAATCATGAATTGTATCAATTTCGTACCATGGTTTATGATCAAAAGAAACCGATTCAAGTGTTAAGCTTTTATTATCAATCATATCAGAAAAAACGGTTTCGTAATAGCAGTTAACATTACCTTCTGAGATATATTGATTGAGGCTCTTAATAATTGCCCGCCAAGATGATATCGAAAAACTGTAAATATTAACTGTTTTATATCGAATATCAGAGTAGGAATCTGTTGTTCCTTTTTGAAACTGAGTAACCTGATTCATTTTATTAACCGAAACAGTTGTTCCATTTAGCCAAGGTTGCATTAGAGCAACAGCTATTCTATCAGGGTAAATCATTTCGTCAAGCAAGGATGTGTTTAAGACCAAATCGCTTTCAAATAGCACAAAAGGCTCATTAATAATATTACGAGCTATCCAAAGTGAATAAATGTTATTAGTGGTTCTGTACAACGGACTATGAATGTATTCAATGCTTATATCTCCTAATCTATTGCCAAGATAATCCATAATACAGTCTTTTTCATAACCGGTAACAATTACAAGACGTTTAAATCCTTGCTTTTTTAAGTTATTTACTAGTCTTTCAAGAATTGATTTTTCATTGACGAGGGTAAGGCATTTTGGAGAGCTCTTCGTTAAAGGGAAAAGACGACTACCTGTTCCAGCAGCAAGAAGTAATGCTGTGGTAATACGATTGTCACCATAATAATTGTCTGAATTAATATTCATACGTTATTTAATTGGTGTCATCAAAAAAGACTTAAACACTCGACTAAAAGCACCTAGGTGTACTAATTTTTAGCACTCTGATGGCTGGACTGGTCACTGATAACTCAACTATAAGTATGAAGTCTGCTAATGTGATGATAGATTGCTTTGAAAGCTCATCAACAAAATTGATAGTGAATGATTGATATCATAAGATATGTAATCCGTATGCGAAGGTACTCTAAATATCGATAATTACCAATACTTGCTATTCTTCTTATTTTGTGTGACTTAACGAATAGTACAAACAGATAGCAAAAGCCTACATTTAATGGCATACAGATTAATAATTCGAAAAGCAAAGCACGAAAACCTAACAATGCATCATAAAACATAAGGGTTCTCATGCGTTTTTAAAGGTTTATGCAAGAAATTAACTCCGCCAAATCTGTGATTTGACGGGTAAATATAAAATGCTAAATTTGTGTCTAATCGCATATTTGGCTCAGGGTAATTTTGACAAGTAAACTTTTCAAAATCCCTTACAGTTTCATATGCTCACCGTTAGGTGCAGGCTAGGAGAGATGAAACGTAGTGCTTAATTAATGGTATTTTTGATTTGCCGACCCGCAAAGAAAAGAAATGCCAACACACAGGCTGAAATTTCAGCTTGTAAAAGAGCCAAGTTTCCGCCATCTCATATCAAAATACAGAAGCTAAAATTGTATATTGCGGAGTTGAAAAATGAGAATTATATTAAATGATAGATAAAAATAATTTCAAAGACCTTCTAGTAAATCTTGGATTTTCAATTAAGGGAGACACATATACTAAGAAATTTAAAGAAACGGATGCTTATCTAAAAGTTGACTTCAAAGCTGAAAAGCTCATTTATCCAGAAGACAAAGGTTTTACAATAAACGAAAAGCAAACATGCAATTTTAAACAAAAGGAAAATTTTGTTGTCTTTGAATGTGTCCACAGACTTTTTGAAAAACAATATAAACCTGAACATATTGAACTTGAACCAAAATGGAAAGTTGGGCATGGTGCCAGTGGAGGACGTGCGGATATCATGGTAAAAGACAATTCAGGTAAATCACTACTTATTATTGAGTGTAAAACAGAAGGGAAGGAATTTAATGATGCATGGAAGAAAACACTAATAAATGGAGGGCAATTGCTTTCTTATGCAAAGCAAGCAGGAAGCACACAATTTGTTTGCTTGTATGCTTCTGATTATTTGGACAACAAAGTTCTAGCTGATTATCGTCTTATTACACTAAAAGACAATGAAAAACTACTAACAGAGCTAGTAGACAAAAACCTCTTTCGTTTGATAAAGCAAAAGGCTTAGATGTTGAAGATATTTTCAAAGCGTGGAAAAAAACCTACAGTCAAGATTACGCTACTAAAGGGGTTTTCGAGAAAGATATTCCAGCTTATGAAATTGGGAAAACGAAATATACTCTAAAGGATTTAAACACAATCAGCAGCAACCATATTCAGGGGAAATACCATGAATTTGCCACCATATTAAGACAACACAATGTTTCTGGTCGAGAAAATGCTTTTGATAAACTAGTCAACTTATTTCTATGTAAAATAGTAGACGAAACCAATAACCCTGAAGAACTTAAATTCTATTGGAAAGGAATCGCCTATGATGATCAATTCAGTTTAATTGACAGACTTCAAAAACTGTATCAAGATGGTATGCAGCGTTTTCTGGGAGAAGATGTGGTATATATCAGTGCAGACCAAATAGATAAAGCCTTTGATTTTTTCAAGAACGATCCAGATGCCACAAAAGATACCATTAAAAAGTATTTCAAAGAATTAAAATTTTTCAACAACAATGATTTTGGATTTATTGATGTCCATAATGAAAAACTGTTCTATCAAAACACAGCTATACTTCTAAAAATAGTACAAATGCTTCAAGACATTAAATTAAAGTCTGAAGCTGATTCAATAGAAGAGCACCAGTTTTTAGGGGATATGTTCGAAGGTTTCTTAGATCAAGGAGTGAAACAATCTGAAGGACAGTTTTTCACACCTATGCCAATTGTAAAATTCATTTTAAAATCATTGCCTCTAGATTCCATAATTACTAAAGGTGATGAAATCCCTAAGGTGATTGATTTTGCTTGTGGTGCAGGGCATTTCTTAAATGAATATGCTAAAGAAATTAAACCTATAGTTGAAAAAGAGAAGGAAGCGAAAATTACCGACTTCTATGAAAATATTTTTGGAGTTGAAAAGGAATACCGTTTGTCTAAAGTGGCTAAAGTATCCTCTTTTATGTACGGTCAGGACGATATAAACATTGTTTATTCAGATGCCTTGTCTTCTGGTAAAGCTATGGACGACAAAAATATCAAAGACAATAGCTTTTCTGTTTTAGTTGCAAATCCCCCGTACAGTGTTAAGGGGTTTTTAGAAACGCTAACTGATATAGAAAGAAAAAAATATGAACTCATTGATACGGTTGAAGAAAAGAGTTATCCAAACAATAATAGTATTGAAACCTTCTTTATTGAACGTGCAAAGCAATTACTAAAATCTGGAGGAGTTGCTGCTATTATAGTTCCTACATCAATTCTGACCAAAGGAAAGGCAAAAAGCACCTCTACGTCCACTAATATTTATGTGGCGACTCGTGAAATCTTGTTAAAATATTTTGACATTGTAGCAATTGCAGAATTTGGTAGTGGGACATTTGGCAAAACAGGAACAAATACCGTAACACTTTTCATTAGGCGTAAAAAAGAAAACCCTGCTCCAGCAGACCATTTCAAGAATCGGATAAATGCTTGGTTCAAATATGATAGATCGAAAGACGAATTATTTGAAGATGAGCATTTAATAAAGCAATATTGTAATCATTTGGAATTAGAGTTTAAAGACTATCAAACACTTTTAGAAGGAAAGCCGAATAAAGCACTATTAGATACAGATGTTTTTAAGGATTATCAAAAAGAATTTGATAAATGGTCGGAAATTAAAAACCTTAAAAAGAAAACAACCTTTAAGGCTTTAGGTGCAGACAAAAAGGAAGCTGAAATTAAGAAACGCTTTATTGCTTATCTCACTGAAAATGAAAAAGAGAAACTCTATTATTTTGTAATAGCTAGTCAGAACCCTCAAAAAGTATTGATTGTTAGGAGTCCATCTAAAACTACTCAAATGAAAGAATTTCTGGGTTACGAGTGGAGTGCTGCTAAAGGAAATGAGGGGATTAAATATTTGGGTGGTGTTAAACTTGACAAATTAGAGGGCGAGGATGAAGACGAAGGAAATGTGGCATTAGAAGAAGAAGATAAGCGTGTGTTGAGTAATATTTTCAATTTGGACAATATCAATACACCTCTTTACGACCCTCATTACAAAAACAATACTGATAAAATCAACCATCTGATTAATCAGAACTTTAAAGGAAAAAACATTGATATTCCAGAAGAATTAAAAGAACATGTTACACTCTCTAGGCTATCTGATATGTTGGACTTTACTAAAGTTGATTTCAACAAATATCTCTCCCTTACTCCAAAATCAACTTTAGCTTTTGAAACTAAATGGGACACTAAAAAACTATCAGATATTGCTCTTGTAAATCCATCTAAAACAGAAATGAAGAAACTAAATGAAAGTACCAAAGTGTCTTTTGTAGAGATGGCTTCTGTTAGTGATGAGGGATATATCGCAGAAAAAGAAGATAAAAAATATCAAGAAATAAAGAAAGGTAGCTACACCTATTTTGCTGAAAACGATATCATTCTTGCCAAGATAACACCTTGCATGGAAAACGGAAAGTGTGCAATTGCAACAGATTTAACAAATAAAATTGGTTTTGGTAGTTCAGAGTTTCATGTAATTAGGGTTGGTTCTGAAATATTGAATAGATATTTGTTTGAATTGCTTAACCAAGAAGAAGTTAGGTTGGTTGCAGAAAAGAATATGACTGGGTCAAGTGGGCATAGACGAGTTCCCAAAGAATTTTATGAGTCTCTAAAAATTCCATTTCTACCAATTGAAATTCAGACCGAATTAGTTAATGAATGTAATACGATTAATAAAGAAGCTGAAAAGGCTAAGAAAGTTTTAAATGTTTCAGAAGAAGAAATAGAAGCTTTATTCCAAAGAGCATTTTCTAAGGCTGATAAAACCTTTAGAATAAATAACACAGATGTGTTCGAGCTATCGATTGGAAAAAGGGTTCTAAAAAATGAAATCAATCAGGAAGGAATTGGAATTCCTGTTTTTAGTGCTAATGTCTTTGAACCTTTTGGCCACATCAACAAAGAGCTAATTAAAGATTTCAATCGACCATCCGTACTCTGGGGAATTGATGGAGATTGGATGGTAAATTGCTTGCCTAAAAACATTCCGTTTTATCCAACAGACCATTGTGGAGTTCTCAGAATTAAAGGAGACACTATTCATCCCAAATATGTAGCTTGGGTATTAGAAAAAGAAGGAGAACGTGTTAGGTTTTCTAGAACAAATCGTGCTTCTATGGATAGCATGAGAGGAATAAATGTAAAAGCTCCTTCGCAGGACATACAGATCAAACTCATTAAAGAGGTTGAGAAAAGGGAAAAGAAAATCAACGCATCACAGGAAATCATTAATGGAATAGCCAAACGAAAAGAAGAAGTGATTAAGTCCTATTTAATGGATAAAGCTTCATCGCCAAAAATAGTTAGGGCAGCAGAACCAAAAGTAGATTACAAAAAGAAATAATGACTCCAGCCACAATGAAGAAGATAAGTAGTTCATGAATAAACTAACTAAATACGCCCAACACTTCGTTAAACTCGAATTAATGAAAGCTCGCTTAGAGGTTTTTCAAAATGAAAGTGCAAATAATGGAGTTGAATTTATTGTAAAGACAAACTCGGGGAAATATCATGAGTTGTTTTTACAAACTATTAATTTAGAAAAGGATAGGAGCGTTAAAATTATTAAACAAGAAATAGGGGAGCCCAAAGACACACTTTGGGTTGCATTAGTACTATTCATGAAGTAAATGGAGCCTGTTTTATATTTAATTCCATCTAAAACACTTGCAAAACCAGACGATTATATTTTCATCGAAAATGATCAAAGTGATAGGTTCAAACACTTGTCTAATTGGGAGATAAAAGTGTTTACTAAAGCAATACCACAACTAAGCAAATACGCATTTGCTAATATGATTAAAGAAATTTCATAGAAATACTTGCTTAAATCAAGGTCAAAATAACATTATGTTAAATAGAAAGCTAACTCAAGGCTTTTTCTGGCATCTTAATAATTTTGTCTTAAAACAAGGAGTGGCTTACGAGTGATTGGTCTGGTAAGCATTGCACGAGTTTTAGGATTCATAATTAACCATAAAACGCTATATTTCAGCTAAAACGGCTTGTAATGTGTGGAGTAAGCTATTCTGTAGTTTTAGAGAAATTAGTGAGCAGCCTTGATTTTTTTGGTTCTTTTTGTATTAAGACAAAAAGAATAATAGAACGGTGGTCGGAAAACATGTGTTAAGAAACCATTTGAATTATATAGATCCCGAATAACATCGTATTGGGATTAATCCATGCAAATTCGTTTGTGACTAAAAATTCCAAACAAATGGTTTCATTAACTTATGTTGAGCGTATGCAAAGAATTTTTATTGCGCGTTGGAAAAAAAAGAAATAAATTATTGAACGCGTTTGTAAAGCGTCGGGCAACGACGAAGTCCTCATGAACACCATTTTTTATAATTAATCCGTGAGTAATTGTTTTTGAAAATTTGTTTTGTATAATATTCTTCAAAAGAAATTGTAAAACAATTTTGGGCTTAGCCGAAGCGGCTATTTAAAATAATGACTAATTATAGGACTAAGCTTAGGAAGTTAATTAATAGTACAAATAAGTCCCTTAGAATCGCATATTAGAACCATTTCTGTATAATTACCCGAATAAAGTAAACTCGAAGCACACTATTTACCCGTAGGGCGAAGTGTAAACGGAGACATAGTATTAATTATAGTTGACAAATAAGGATCAGGGTTGGCGCAAATTGTGTTAACATAAAATAAAACGATCACGAACAGATAAACTGTCCGAGATCTTATTTTATATTAAATACTGCGTATATACAATTTGCTGGGATTTGTCCTATAATTTATATTATGTTAAATAGGATATTTAAATATATAGGGAGATAAATTAATTACCTCCCTATTTGAATATAATATTATTCCATTTTTTTACTTATCTCTTCATACTTTTCGGTCATTCCTAAACGATAATATAAAGTTTTTAGTGTTGACATTATACCAATATCTTCTGGTGTTAATTTATACGCGTATTCAATATATGGTAAAGCTTCCAAAAATTTAGCATCAGCTTTTTCTTTAGCAACCTGATATTCTGTATTATCAGAAATTGCATTAGCTTCATCACTTAGCTCAACGGCTTCGTTAAAATAAATAACACCTAAGTTATATTGTGCATCAAATAACTCAGGATCTATTTCAATAGCTTGCTTATATTTTTCTTTTGCTTTATCCAACTCCCCTATTTTATTATATAGATGTGCTTCAGCCGAGAAATATTGTGGATTATCTGGGTCTTTTTCTTTTGCTAAATTAATATATTCAAAAGCACCTTCAGTGTTTTCATCTTCTAAAAGGTAATAATTAATTATTCCACCAATTACATCAAAATTACCAGGATATTTTTCAAAACCAGCTTTTAATAGTTTTAAATAGTTTTCCTTGTCTCCTTTAGCTTTATAACATCCGGCATATAATAAATATGTATCACCTGCGCCATACTCGTATTCAATTAATTTTTCATAATATTTTAGTGCTTCATCATATTTCTCAACTCTTTGTGCTGCAATTGCTGTGTTAAAGAGAATTGCGGTATCAATTTCACCACCAAAAACTGACATTTCTTTAAGCTCAACGCTTTTAGCAAAATACAAAAATGAATTTTCGTAATCGTTTTCATTATACGTATCAATCGCTTTTTGAATGAAGTTATTTGCTAGTGTTATTAATTTAATATCTATGGCATTTTTATATGCTCCACCACCATCCATATTATAAGCTTTTTTATAATTATCAAAAGCTTTTATCAATGGATTTTCGCAAATATTTTGAAATTCGGGATTTTCACTACTTGAAATTGCGTTATAAACTAATGCTTTTACATAATATGTTTTAGCCCAATCCTTAGTTTTTTCCTGTGTTTCGGCAAATTCAGTAGCTTTTAAAGCAGTATCAAGTTTTTCTCCGCTTTCTGCCCAAATTTGAGCTTTTCTTACATGTTTCTTTTGCGCCTGTACATGGTTGTTTAACATCAGTGTTAACACAAAAACAACAGATATAGTTGTTACTATAAATCTTTTCATTTTCATAATAAATTGCTATTTAGGTTTTTAATTAATTTTTTTCAAAAATAAACTATATTTAATTTAAGTCAAATTTTAAGCCAAATATTTAACCTATTCTTTAACATCTTTATTTGGCTCCGAACTTTCTTTATTTTCAATATTACTATCAATTGGTTCATTTTCTACAATACTATCAATAACCGGAACCTCATCTTCGACTTTAGTAACCTGTGTTACAGCTGCAATAGTGTCGTCATTACGCAAGTTTATTAAACGAACACCCTGCGTTGCACGACCTGTAACTCTTAAGTTAGCAACACCGAGTCTAATAGTAATACCGGATCTATTAATAATCATTAAATCCATATCATCATTAACACCCTTTATAGCTATTACTTTCCCTGTTTTTTCGGTAATGTTAAGAGTTTTTACTCCTTTTCCACCTCTGTTAGTAATCCTATAATCCTCTATATCTGAGCGTTTACCATATCCTTTTTCCGAAACCACAAGAACTTCCTTATCCGATTGCTCAACCCATACCATTCCAATAACTTCATCGTCGGGTTTGCTTAATCTTATACCTCTCACTCCTGCTCCAGTTCTTCCAATAGTTCTAACTTTTTGTTCATTAAAACGTATTGCTTTTCCTTCTCGAGTAGCTAAAACAATATCACTTTTTCCATCAGTTAATTTAACTTCGAGTAACATATCTCCGTCCTTAATGGTAATTGCATTCACACCATTTTGTCTTGGTCTGGAATATGCTTCAAGTTTTGTTTTCTTTATTATGCCCTTCTTAGTACTCATAACGATAAAGTTATTCTCTATATATTCTTTATCGTCAAGATTTTTAACATTAATAAAAGCTTTTACATTATCTTCAGCTGATATATTTACAACATTTTGTATTGCTCTTCCTTTTGTAATTTTTGAACCTTCAGGTATTTGATAAACCTTCAGCCAGAAACATTTTCCTTGCTCGGTAAAAAATAACATTGTATTATGCATCGAAGCAATAAACATGTATTCAAGAAAATCTTCATCACGAGTAGTACTTCCTTTTGATCCTACTCCACCTCTGTGTTGTGTTCTAAACTCAGTTACTGGTGTACGTTTAATGTAACCCATATGCGAAATGGTAACAACCATATCTTCATCAGCATAAAAATCTTCCGGATTAAATTCGCCTTCGTCAGGAATGATATCTGATCTGCGTTCATCTCCAAAAGCTTCTCTAACCTCAATCAATTCATCTTTAATAATAGTCATTCGAAGCGATTCATCATCCAAAACTGAACGTAAATATTCAATTAATTTCTTTAGTTCAGCATACTCCTCTTTAATCTTTTCTCTCTCTAAACCAGTAAGTTTCTGCAATCTCATATCAAGTATTGCTTTAGCTTGTAATTCGGAAAGATTAAATGTACTCATTAATCCTTCTTTCGCTTCTTCCGGAGTTTTAGAAGCACGAATTAAAGCAATAACTTCATCTAAATGATCAAGTGCAATTAATAAGCCTTCTAAAATATGTGCTTTCTTTTCTGCCTGCTTTAATTCAAACTGTGTTCTACGAACAACTACGTCATGTCTGTGTGCTACAAATTTCTCAATCATAGTCTTAAGGTTTAACACCTTAGGACGACCATTTACAAGTGCAATATTATTTACACTGAATGAAGTTTGTAGTTGTGTATATTTAAAAAGTTTATTCAATACAACATTAGCGATAGCATCTTTACGAATTTCATAAACAATACGCATACCTGTTCTATCCGACTCATCATTTAGATTGGAAATGCCTTCTATCTTCTTATCGTTAACTAGTTCAGCAGTTTTTTTAATCATTTCTGCTTTGTTAACCATATACGGTATTTCGGTAACAATAATTCTTTCTCTTCCGTTTGCTTCAGTTTCAATTTCAGTTTTTGATCGAACCATTATTCGCCCTCGACCTGTCTCAAATGCGTCTTTTACGCCTTGATAACCATATATTATACCCCCGGTTGGAAAATCAGGAGCTTTTATATATTCCATTAACTCAGAGATTTCAATGTCATTGTTATCAATGTATGCAATTGTTCCATTGATAATCTCGGTTAAATTGTGAGGTGGCATATTAGTAGCCATACCAACAGCAATTCCAGAAGCACCATTTACCAATAAATTTGGTATTCGAGTAGGCAATACAGTAGGTTCTTGAAGCGAATCATCAAAATTTAATTGAAAATCTACTGTATTTTTATCAATATCCCGAAGTACTTCTTCAGAAATCTTTTTTAAACGTGCCTCTGTATAACGCATTGCAGCAGCGCTGTCACCATCAACGGACCCAAAGTTACCCTGACCATCAACTAAAGGATAACGTAAAGACCAGGGTTGTGCCATCCTTACCATAGCTTCATATACAGACGAATCACCATGAGGATGATATTTTCCTAACACCTCTCCTACAATTCTTGCAGATTTTTTATAAGATCTATTCGATGCTAATCCCAAATCAGACATTCCAAATAGAACTCTTCTATGCACAGGTTTTAAACCATCTCTTACATCAGGTAGTGCCCTTGAAACAATAACAGACATTGAATAATCAATGTATGCCGATTTCATTTCTTCTTCAATATTAATCTTAACTATTCGTTCTCCTTCAGCCATATATAAAGGTATTAATTTGTTTTATTTATCAAATTTAAAAATTCATACAAAAGTACTAAATTAGCCTTTTTAAACCGAATATTTTAGCGTAATAATTTCTACTTTTCAACATAAAACTGTTCATAAACAAAGCTAATTATTTAAGATAATTTTTTAGCATTTTTTACGAGCTGAACAAGTTGATTATTAAATTGTTTTATAAACTATTGTAAACGTTTGAAAAATATTTTAACTTGCATTTGTATTATATATCAAAGAAACTGGTTTATTTATTTTATTTTTAAATACCATTAAGTTAATTTTGTAAGGATTAATATCAAGTATAAGTAGTTAAAAATTATTATTATAAAAATGGACGCAAAATTTTCACAAAGAATAAAAGATGTTTTAAGTTATAGTAAAGAAGAGGCTGTACGCCTTGGTAATGCTTATATGGGAACGGAGCATTTACTTTTGGGTATTTTAAGAGAAGGTGAAGGTATGGCTATTACTATATTGGAAAACTTAAATATCAATCTGAACCAACTCAAAAAATCAATTGAATTTAGGATAAGATCAGAAGAAAACTTTAAAATTGCTGATACTGATAATATTCCTTTATTTAAAACTGCAGAAAGAGCATTAAAATTAGTTTATCTTGAAGCAAAATCATTCAATAGTTCAACTATTAATACTGGTCATTTATTATTGTCGATATTAAAAGATGAGAATAGTATTGTGACTCAGATCCTTGAAGAGCAACATGTAGATTATCAAAACGTAAGAACTGAAATGGAAAGCAATCAAACAGAAGCAAAAGCTGATTTTGAAGACGAAGAAAACGAAATGCCTTTTGGAACTGGCAAAGGAAGTGGTGGATTTTCTGGAGGATCAGCACAGCAAAGTCAAAAAATTAAATCTGAAACTCCGGTATTGGATAATTTCGGAATAGATTTAACAAAAGCAGCTGAGGACAATGCTCTTGATCCTATCGTAGGACGAGAATTAGAGATAGAACGATTAGCTCAAATATTAAGTCGTAGAAAGAAGAATAACCCTGTTTTAATTGGTGAGCCCGGAGTTGGTAAATCTGCTATTGTTGAAGGTTTAGCTCTTCGCATTATCCAAAGAAAAGTATCAAGAGTGCTTTTCGATAAAAGGGTTGTTACTCTTGATTTAGCGTCTATTGTTGCTGGTACTAAGTATCGTGGGCAGTTTGAGGAAAGAATGAAAGCAATTTTAAATGAGCTAGGAAAATCAACAAATATTATTTTATTTATTGATGAGATTCACACTATTGTTGGTGCGGGTGGTGCAACAGGTTCTTTAGATGCAGCAAATATGCTAAAACCATCACTTGCACGAGGCGAAATTCAATGTATTGGAGCTACTACTCTTGATGAATATCGACAACATATTGAAAAAGATGGAGCTTTAGAAAGACGATTCCAGAAAATCATGGTAGATCCTACAAGTGAGGAGGAAACAATAGAGATATTACATAATATAAAAAGCAGGTACGAAGAACATCATAATGTAAATTATACTGATGATGCTATTGAAGCTTGTGTAAAATTAACAACACGTTATATTAGCGATCGACACTTACCAGATAAAGCTATTGATGCTTTAGATGAATCAGGATCAAGAGTACATATTTCAAATATAGTAGTTCCAAATAAAATAATTGAAATTGAAGAGCAAATTGAAACTGTTCGTAAAGAAAAAGTGTCGGCTGTAAAAAATCAAAATTTTGAGTTAGCTGCTAATTTTAGAGATGGCGAAAAGAAATTAATGGATGCTCTGGAAAAGGAAAAAGAAACCTGGGAAAGTGATCTAGAAAAAAACCGAGAAACAGTATCAGAAGAGGAAGTAGCTGAAGTTGTAGCAATGATGACAGGTGTTCCTGTTCAACGTATTGCACAAGCCGAAGGTAGTCGTTTAATGAAAATGGGCGATGAACTTAAAAAGTATGTAATAGGTCAAGATGAAGCTATTGTAAAAATAGTTAAATCGATTCAACGAAATCGTGCAGGGTTGAAAGATCCTAATAAACCGATTGGCTCATTTATCTTCTTAGGTCCTACCGGAGTTGGAAAAACTCAATTGGCAAAAATTCTAGCGCTTTATTTGTTTGATAATATTGATAATCTTATCAGAATGGATATGAGTGAGTATATGGAAAAATTCTCAGTATCGCGATTAGTTGGAGCTCCTCCAGGATATATTGGTTATGAAGAAGGTGGTCAGTTAACAGAAAAAGTTAGAAGAAAACCTTATTCTGTAATTTTACTGGACGAAATTGAAAAAGCACATCCTGATGTGTTTCATTTACTCCTACAAGTTTTAGATGAAGGTCAATTGACAGACAGTTTAGGACGTAGAGTCGATTTTAGAAATACAATTATCATAATGACTTCGAATATAGGAAGTAGACAATTAAAAGATTTTGGACAAGGGGTTGGATTTTCAACACGTGCAAAACAGGAATCTTCAAGCCAACATGTTAAAAGTGTTATACAAAATGCTCTTAAGCGCTCTTTTGCTCCAGAATTTATTAATCGATTAGATGATATCGTAATATTTAATTCATTAAACAAAGATCATATCTATAAGATTATTGATATTGAACTTAAAGGTCTGTATAGTAGAGTTAATGCACTAGGTTATGGTGTTGAATTAACAGATGTAGCTAAAGATTATGTTACAGAAAAAGGATTTGATCCTGATTTTGGAGCAAGACCACTTAAGAGGGCAATTCAAAAATATTTGGAAGACCCTATGGCTGAAGCAATTATTAAAACTACACTAAAAGAAGGTGATATTCTTTTGGTAGATTATGACAAAGTGAAAGATGAAATCACAATTAAAACGAAAAAGAAAAAGTCTATTCAGTCTGCAAGCGAAAAGAAAGAATTGAAGGAATAATATCTAATAATATTAAACAAAACCTTACTTAATATGTTACAAGTAAGGTTTTTTTATGTAAAAATTAAACACATTTAATATGGAAAAGAATAATTCAAAAATAACTTCAAAAGGAAATCCTTTAACGCTGATTGGTCCTGAAACTAAGCTTAACGATAAAGCTGTAGATTTTACTGTTTCAAATAATAGTTTTGGAGAAGTTAAATTATCTGATTTTGAAGGAAAAGTGAAAATACTTTCATTATTTCCATCAATTGATACAGGCGTTTGCTCTAAACAAGCACATACTTTTAATAAGGAAGCTGCTAACTTAAGCGATAATGTTGTAATACTGGCAATATCTAACGATTTACCATTTGCTCTTAATCGCTTTTGTGGTGCAGAAGGAATTGATAATATAATCACTTTATCTGATCACAAAAACCTTGATTTTTCAGCTAAATATGGTTTTTTAATCGAAGAATTGCGATTATTAGCCAGAGGAGTTATCGTAATTGATAAAAACAATATTGTAAAATACGTACAATATGTTCCCGAAATTACGAACGAACCCGATTATCAGAGTGCTTTGTCGGTTGCAAAGGAGCTAATATAATTTATTGTATAAAAAAGTTGTCTATACTTCGATAAACTCAGTATGACAACTTTTTTTATGTCACACTGAGCTTGTCGAAGTGTTTTTAAAAATTATCTTTGAAATCTTTCTATTCTATCTCTCCTATTAAATCAAAATCATCGGCACTTTTAATTTTCACATTATAAAAATTACCGAGGCGTAAATTCTTCTTTTCTGATTTTACAATTACCTCATTATCAACATCCAGTGAATCAAATTCTGTTCTGCCCACATAATAATCACCTTCTTTTCTATCAATTATTACTTTAAATGACTTTCCTATTTTATTAACATTCAAGCCATTAGATATTTCTCTCTGAATATCCATTATTTCATCCATGCGCGATTGCTTAATGGAAAAAGGAATATCATCTTTAAAATTAATAGCAGAATATGTATTTTCTTCTTCGGAATATGTAAAAACTCCTAACCTTTCGAATTTTGCAAAACGAACAAATTCAACAAGTTCATTAAAATCTTCATCGGTTTCCCCTGGATGTCCAACTAACAAGGTAGTTCGCAAAACCATTTCGGGAATTTCTTTTCTAAAATATTCTATTAATTCGTAGGTTTGCTTTTTTGTTATACCTCTACGCATATTGCTCAAAATTTTATCGCTTATATGCTGTACAGGGATATCCATATATTTACAAATATTTGGTTTTACTTTCATTACATCGATAACATCTTTTGGAAACTTTGCCGGGAAAGTGTAATGTAAACGCAACCATTTCAAGCCCTTTAAATCCGATAATTTATCTATTAACTCGCTTAGTTTGGGCTCTTTGTAAATATCAATGCCATAATAAGATAAATCCTGAGCAATTAATATAATTTCTTTTACTCCTTTTCTTATAAGAAATTCGGCTTCACGAACTAAATCTTCAATTGGTCTTGACTGATGCTTACCCTTTATTAAAGGTATTGCACAAAATGAACACGTTCTATCGCATCCTTCAGATATTTTTAAATAGGCATAATGCTTTGGTGTGGTTAAGGATCTCTCACCAACCAGCTCTACTTTGAAATGTCCACCTATTGATTCAATCAAGTCCTTAAGATCATATACTCCAAAGTATTTATCAACCAGCGGAATTTCCTTTTCTAAATTTTCTTTGTATCTTTCTGACAAACAGCCAAATACAAATAGTTTTTCTATTTTATTCTTATTTCTTAAATCTTCGTATTGTAAAATAGTTTCTATAGATTCTTTTTTAGCATCGTTAATAAATCCACAAGTATTAATAATTACTATTTCGGCAGGTTTATTAGAATCATGCGCAACTCTAAATCCATTAGACTCCAATTGCAACATTAAGGACTCTGAATCGACAAGATTTTTGGAGCAACCCAAAGTTATTACATTTACCCTCTTTATCCCCTTTGTCTTCATGTTGTTATATAATAATGATTATCAAAAAGAAAGATTTGTCATCTCCAACTTGATTGGAGATCTATTATTAGTTACAATTTACACCGAATAAAAGATTCCCGTTTTCACGGGAATGACATTATTTATTAACTTTTTGGATAATCCAAACCAAAAAGCATTTATTGTTACTTTGAAAAAAGCGAATCAACAAATTCCTTTTTGTTAAATATTTGAAGATCTTCAATCCCTTCGCCAATTCCAATATATTTTACAGGAATTTTAAACTGATCTGATATTCCAATAGCTACTCCACCTTTAGCTGTTCCATCAAGCTTAGTAAGAGCTAATGCGGTAACATCAGTAACATTTGTAAATTGCTTAGCTTGTTCGAACGCATTTTGACCAGTAGAACCGTCTAAAATAAGTAATATCTCATGAGGAGCATCAGAAATTACCTTTTGCATAACCTTTTTAATCTTACCCAGTTCGTTCATAAGATTTACTTTATTATGCAATCGCCCGGCTGTATCAATAATAACTATATCGGCATTATTGGCTTTTGCAGAAGTTAAAGTATCGAATGCCACAGAAGCTGGATCGGAACCCATACCTTGTTTTACAATTGGCACACCAACACGATCGGCCCAAATTGTAAGCTGATCCACAGCTGCTGCTCTAAAAGTGTCGGCTGCTCCTAAATACACATTTTTGCCAAGTTGTTTAAATTGATGTGCTAGTTTTCCAATTGTTGTTGTCTTTCCTACTCCATTAACCCCAACAACCATAATAACATACGGTCCATTACTTGAACTAAATGATAAATCAATATTTTCTGAATTATTCTCCTCAAGTAATGAAGCTATTTCTTCTTTTAGTATGATATTTAATTCACTAGTACCAAGATATTTTTCATTAGAAACACGTTCTTCAATTCGCTTAATTATTTTTAGCGTAGTATTTACTCCAACATCAGAAGATATTAATACTTCTTCCAGGTTATCAAGAACTTCGTCATCAACTTTTGATTTACCAACAACAACACGAGATAACTTTTTAAAAACACTTTCTTTTGTTTTCTCAAGTCCTTTATCGAGTGTTTCTTTTTTCTCATTTGAAAATATACCAAACGTAGCCATTAAATAATATTTAAATCTAATTATAAGGTTTTCAGCTGATAAATTTACTATAAAATTGTGAATGCAGAAATAAAAAAAGCCTTCTTTAAAATAAGAAAGCTTTTTTATACAAGTATATTTTGTTTGAATTACTTCTTAGCAAAGAATTCTTTAATATTATCATTATGCACTATTTCTTGTGCATACTGGAATCCTTTTTCTGATTTAAACATTTTAATACATTTGGTAAAAGTCCTTCCAGTACCTTTTTGTAAACTTGCAACTGCTTTCTTAGCCATAACTTAATTATTTAATTTCTTTATGTACTGTTATCTTTTTAAGAATAGGATTGTATTTTTTTAATTCTAATCTTTCAGTAGTATTCTTTTTATTTTTTGTTGTAATATATCTTGAAGTTCCAGGTTGTCCTGATACTTTGTGCTCAGTACATTCCATTATTACCTGAATTCTATTACCTTTTCTCGATGCCATTTCTTAGCCCTCCTTTATTTTAATAGTTTGCAATAAAGCCTTTATTTTTTGCTTCTTTTAAGGCAACTTTCAAGCCTTTTTTTGTAATAGTTCTGATTCCTGAAGTTGAAACCCTAAGATCAACCCAACGATCTTCTTCTTCAAAATAGAATTTCTGATCCATTAAGTTTGGATAGAATTTTCTCTTAGTTCTCCTCTTAGAGTGAGAAACATTGTTTCCAACCATTACTTTCTTTCCGGTTATTTGACAGATTCGTGACATTTTATTTTAATTTTTTATCTTATTTTTTATCAAACAGATCGCAAAATACGTGATTTTTATTCAATTATTCAAGTATATTTATAAAAAAATTGCAAGAAAATTACATTATTTTTCTAAAATAAGCTTTCGAAGCATATTTATTGCCGTTAAGGATGCAAAATTTATGTTTCTACCCCTATGATTTCCAAAAATAAACTTTTTTGATACTACTTTTGATTTATTCGAAACTGCAATCCAAGTTGTTCCTATTGGTTTATCTTCAGTACCTCCAGTTGGACCAGCAATACCAGAAGTTGCTATTGCAAAATCTGTTTCATAAAGTTTCCTAACTCCTTCAGCCATACCTTCAACAACCTGTTTACTTACAGCGCCATAATTATCTAAATTACTTTTACTTACAGATAATATATTTTCTTTTATACTATTTGAATAAGCTATTATTCCACCTGCAAAATATGCCGAACTTCCAGATATAGATGTTATTAAATGAGCTATTTTCCCACCCGTACAACTTTCTGCTACACTTAATGTTTTATTATGTTTAATAAGTAAGCGTCCTATAAGCTCTTCAAGTTTATCAGAATCGTAACCACAAATTAATTTAGGAATTACTTTTTCTAAAGTAACAATTTGTTCATCTATAAGTTTTTCAAGCAAGTTCTGGGTTTTTCCTTTAGCTGTTAATCTAAGTTTAATTAAACCAGGAGTTGGTAAATACGCTACTGATATAACATCTGGCAAGTTATATTCCCAATTTTCAAGTATTTCTGCTAATTTTGATTCAGAACAACCCTGCGTAAGTATCGTTTTATGAACAATTGAACTGTTTGTTGATTTTTTAGCTAACACAGGAAGAATGTATGAACTCATCATTTCTTTCATTTCGAAAGGAACTCCCGGCATCGAAATAACTATTCTTCCCTCCTGTTCAAACCACATTCCAGGAGCAGTACCAATACTATTATTTATAATTTTGCAATTTTTGGGTACATTGGCTTGTTGTACATTGCGCTCGTTCATTGAGCTTTTTCTCCTAATAACAAATTGCTCTATATTATTTAAAACTTCCTTATTTTGAATAAGCTCAGTTTTAAAATATTCAACCAAGGTTTTTTTTGTAATATCGTCATCTGTAGGTCCTAATCCTCCGGTTAGTAAAATAATATCAGCTAAATGCTTTGCATTATCTATGGCCTTAAATATTTCATCTTTTTTATCTGAAATTGAAGTTATTCTTAATACATCAACTCCTATAATGTTTAACTCGCTAGCTATCCATGCTGAGTTTGTATCTACAGTCTGGCCAATTAAAATTTCATCGCCTATAGTGATTATTTCTGCTTTCATGCTTTAACTGTTGAATTTTCCGATAAATTTTAATCGTTGTAAAAGTGTCGGATGAGAATAGTTAAAAAACACAAACACAGGATGTGGAGTTAAATTGGAAAGGTTTGTAACCGAAAGAGTTTTCAATGCATTCTGTAAGTGTACGCCCTTATAATTCTCTGCTGCATATTGATCAGCAACATACTCGTTTTTTCGAGATATTACATTCATAAATAATCCAATTATAGTAGATATAGGACTGTATAAGAATCCAAATGTTATTAATCCTAAGTGAAAACTTGGAATATCAGAACCTAACGCTTTCGATAATTCCGGATTCCCAACAAATAATGATAATATAAAAAGAGTAAGACCTGTTTGAATTATTGAACTAAATACTGATATTAAGGTGTGTTTTTTCTTATAATGACCAATTTCATGTGCTAGTACCGCAACAATCTCTTCTTTGCTTAATTTCTCTATTAAAGTGTCAAATAAAACTATTTTCTTTCTTTTACCCAAACCACTGAAATATGCATTTGCTTTAGTGCTACGTTTTGAACCATCTATTACAAATACATTATCTAATTTAAAACCTACTCCATTGCAAAAGGAAGTTATTTCATCTTTTAAATCACCGTCTTCCAGTGGTTTTAACTTATTAAATAAAGGAACTATTAATGATGTATAAAACATGGTCATAAATAGCATAAAGGTACTTACTACTATCCATGCATAAATCCAAAAGTATTCTCCTACTGTATTATAAAACCAAATAATTAAAGCCAGTAGTCCACCGCCAATTATAGCTGCTATAAACCATCCTTTAACTTTATCGAGAATAAAGGTTTTAACTGTCGTTTTATTAAAACCGAATTTTTCTTCAATAACGAATGTATCGTAAATATTGAATGGTGTATTTAATATATCTGAGGCAAGCATAATTATACCAAAAAAAATCAATGATATAAGAATAATATTTGCGCTAAAGGATCTAGCTAGGTTGTCAATAATGGCAAATCCCGAGAAATAAAGAAAAACTAAGATTAATAGTAAATTAAAGCTACTTGTAAGTATCGAGAATTTATGGTTTACCTTATCGTAATCCTGTGATTTTTTATATTTTTCTTCGTCGTAAATTCCATTTAATACCGATGGAAGTTTTGAACTTCTTTTAGTAGAATTTAAATAATCCAGAAACTGATCCAGAACATAATCGAAAATTAAAATACCTATTATGAAATAAAAAATGATTTGGTGCATATCTATTATTATTTTTTGAAACAAGGTTTCAAAATTACTAAAAAGCAAACATTTAAATTGATTTCTTTTGATTAATTAATAAATCTGTTTTTGAAGTTTTTCCAAATCCTTTTTTCGAGTTTTTAATAATGAGATATAATATCGTGTCTTTGTTTTATTTTTTATATCCTTAGACTTTTGTGCCCACGCTATTGCCAAATCTATATTTCCACTTAATTCATTATAAAAAGCTAAATTGAAACAAGCTCTACTTGCTATTTCTTTATCAACATCATCTGTATATTTTTTCCACAAATCTAAAGCTTCTTCCCAACTACTATCACTTATAAACTGAGCTGCTAACACAAAATCTTTATTCCCTTTACTAAAAAAATATCTTGTTTCCGATCTCCATCCAGGAAATATTCTACCTGCATAATCTGCAGCAGCAAAATAACTAGTTTCTCTTATAGATCTCTCAACACTTGGCATTTTTCTTTCCAAGTCAGCTTTTAAGTAACTACTAGCATCCCAAAGTAAGGTGTCCTTATAATAATAATTATCTAATCTCTTTTTTTCAATTAAATCAAAAAGACTCCAATAAATATTAACAGCTAACTCTCTATATTTATAATACTCATTAGGATATGTATTATATTCTTTATACAAATCGCTTTCCATTGACATATTTATTGAATCCAAAACAATAAAAATATCAGCTTTACTCACATCTGAAATCTTTTCTAAATATTGCCATGAAATAGTATCTAATTTATATAAGTCATTCTTGACAGGAAATCCTTTAACATATAAAAAATTCGTGGAATCAACACCGACTGAAGTTTGAATAGCATCCATAAAACCTAGACTCATTTCTTCAGTTATCATTTTATAAAGGACAGTATCTATTTCACCATCGTGATTTATATCAGTGGCAAAGTTTACAAATACAATTTTATTAAAATTGCCCGGAAATTCAACCTTAGCCGGGATTATTGTTTCAATTTGCAATGATGTATATGGCTGACAACTACTTAAGACAATTATTACTACACCTAAAATTAATAAATTAAATCGATATTTCATAACTATAAATTTGAATGTTCTGCAGAAAATTAATTTACCACAAAAATAATACCATCACGATAAAAAAAGACACATATTTTTTATAATAAGTACCTTCTTTTTATTTTCTTATCTCATTTAGAGATTAAGTATTCATTGCACCACAAACATTAATTACCTGGCCACTAACATATGATGATAAATCTGAAGCTAAAAACAATGTAGTATTTGCAACATCTTCAGGTGTTCCTCCTCTACGTAAGGGAATTTGTTGTTCCCAAGCTTTACGAACATCTTCAGGTAATTTAGCCGTCATTTCTGTAATAATAAACCCAGGGGCAATTGCATTACAACGTATATTTCTTGATCCCACTTCTTTAGCTACAGATTTAGTAAATCCAATTATTCCTGCTTTTGAGGCTGAATAATTTGCCTGACCAGCATTACCACTAACACCAACAACAGAACTCATATTTATTATAGATCCAGATCTTTGTTTCAGCATAAATTTTTGTGCGGCTTTTGTAAAATTAAAAACTGATTTAAGATTAACATTTATAACAGCATCCCATTGTTGCTCTGTCATTCTCATCATTAGAGTATCCTGTGTAATACCCGCATTATTAACTAAAATATCAACACTACCGAATTCTTTTTGAATTTCATCCACAAGATTTTGAGTTTCCTCATACTTACTTGCATCCGAGGCATATCCTTTTGCTTTAACACCTAAATCCTGAAGTTGCTTTTCTACATCTTTTGCAGCTTCGCTATATTCTAAATCTGTAAATGCAATATTTGCTCCTTGCTCAGCTAATTTTATTGCAATAGATTTTCCTATTCCTCTGGCTGCACCAGTAATTAAAGCAGTTTTTCCTTCTAGAAGTTTCATAAGTTTATAATTTTGATTATTGATTTATACTGTTACTTTTTGTTAACTATAAAAAACAAAAATAAGGAAACTAAGTTTATTTTTACAAAAAAATAATCTTATCAATCCGGACACAGTAAATAAATAATTTTAACAAGCGTAGTCAAACCAATACATTGAATGTCTTTGAAAAGTTTTAAAAAATGATTTTTTTTTTATACATTGTGAGCTTGAAATATTGATTATATCTAATCCTTAAACGTTAAAATACCTAAACATAAAACCATCCTACACATGAAAATTAAGATGAACTTAAAGACAAAAATGCTTATCTACATTCTTACTGTATCGTCTGTAATTTATGCATTAGCTTTAGGATATGTTAGTTTAAAACTTAACAATATTGCGTTTGATAATGCAAAAGAACTAACAAATACCTATGCAAGAGAATATGCAAATTATACAAAAGCGGATTTAAGTGTTGATATGAATATGGCTCGTGCTCTTGCAAACGTATCTATGATATATAAAAATCTACCTCTAGATCAAATGTACGACGTAATGAACGAGATGATTTTTCATTTACTTGAAGAAAACCCTAATTTTTTATCAACTTGGTACAACTGGGAACTAAGCGCCATATGGCCTGACTGGGAAAAACCATTTGGACGTGAAAGATTAACGTATTACAGAATGGATGGACAAATTTTATATAGAACAGAAATAATCGATACAGTTGCCGGGTTTACAAAAGGTGCTTATTATGAAATGCTTGAGAAACAGCAAGAATTTGTTATGGACCCATATTATTTTACATATAAGGAAGGCGAAGAAGAAATTTTAGAAACCAGTGTTGCTGTGCCGATTGTTATGGATGGTATCTCTGTTGGTGTAGCTGGATTTGATCTACCATTACAACGTTTTCAGGATATAATTAAAGACATTCATCCTATTACAGGAAGTTATTCATTTCTAACGTCTTACAATGGACAATTTGTTGCACACTTTGAGGAAGAAAATGTGGGTAATTTTATATATGATATAACTGATGAAGAACATAATATATTGGAAAAAATTCAGAATGGCGAAGAATATTCTTATGTTATAAAAAAGGAAGGTAAAGATTATTGGGTTTCTATAGCACCTGTTTACATTGGAGAAAGCCTCACTCCATGGTCGTTTGGTTTTGTAGTGCCTGCTCATGTTATTATGGCAGAAGAAAAAGCGACCCTGAAAAAATCAATATTAGTAGGTATTATCGGATTAATATTAATTGCAGTGATAATTTGGATTATTGCTCATAGTATTTCACGGCCGATAATAAAGACTACAACAATTTTAGGTGATTTAGCAAAAGGTGATATTGATGAAAGTAAAAAAATAAACACAAAACTGAAAGATGAGATTGGCGAAATGAGTAATTCAGTTAATATGCTCATTGAAGGATTAAATAAAACTGCAATTTTTGCTCAAGAAATTGGCAAAGGGAATTTAGAACAGGAATTTGATTTACTGAGCGATAAAGATGTTCTTGGGAATTCTCTTATAGAAATGCGTAAAAGTCTTATCGATGCAAATACGCAAGAAGCTGAAAGAAAAATTGAAGACCAAAAGCAGAATTGGACTACACAGGGATTAGCCAAATTTGGTGAAATTCTTCGTCAAAATAATGACGACATGAACGAATTTTCATATCATATTATAAGTAATCTAGTTAAATATATTGATGCCAATCAAGGTGGTATTTTCATGATTAATGATGACGAAAAAAGCGATGTGTTTATTGAACTTTTAGCATTCTACGCTTATGAGAAACGTAAATACATGGAAAAAAGAATTGAAATTGGTGTTGGTCTTATAGGAAGATGTGCTCAAGAGCAAAAAACAATTTATATGACAGACTTACCAGATGAGTATATTAAAGTAACATCGGGTTTGGGACAATCTGTACCTAATGCATTATTAATTGTTCCATTAAAAGTTAACGATGAAATATTTGGTGTAGTTGAAATAGCCGGATTTAATGAATTTGAAGATCATGTTATTAAATTTATTGAAGAAGTTGGAGAAAGTATTGCTTCGACAATCTCAACAACTAAAATAAATATTAGAACAAACCAGCTTTTGTTGCAATCTCAGCAACAAAGTGAAGAAATGTCCGCACAAGAAGAAGAAATGCGACAAAATATGGAAGAACTGCAAGCAACTCAGGAAGAAGCCGGACGTAGAAGTTTTGAAATGCAAGGATTACTAAATGCATTAAATACTGCCAATTTGGTTATTGAATACGACTTAAGTGGTAATATTATTGAAATAAATGATAATTATTTACAGCTTGTTGGAATAAAACGTGAACAGATGATTGGCTCTCATCATACCGACAACATGCAATTAACAAAAACTCAGAAAAAAGATAATGATCAGTTCTGGGCTGACTTACGAAATGGTAAAGCGAAAAAGGAGACTGACCATGTTGAATTTAGTGGTAAAGAATATGTTTTTGTTGCAACTTACACTCCTATTCTTGATGAAGAAGGTAATCCAATTAAAATTTTAAAAATTGCAACTGATATTACTGGATTGCAAAAAAAATAAAATTATAATTTTATTCAATTAAAAAACCCGTACTATTATTTACGGGTTTTTTATTTTTGTCATTCCTGCGCATGCAGGAATCTATTTTGTTTTCTATCTAAAACTAATTCCCAGGCCAGCACTAGCAACAGAGTAATTTGCATAAGTATAATCAAAATTAAGAGTTACAACAGCAAACTTTAATCTAAAACCTGCATTAAAACGTGGTTTTGTTACGCTACCATCACTACTTTCTATTTTTATATCAATTGGATCAACTAAAGCAGTTGTTTCATCAATTATAATTTGTGTACTTGAAGTAATGTCTACAAACTCTGGATATGGATAATTGCCATTTAATTGCAAAATTGCAGATGAAGAACTAATACCCACTCCACCATATATGCATATTATCTTAAAATCACCAGAAAAAATCACATTAGCTGTAATATTACTTACATCCAATAAAAGTTCTTGATTATCGTAAAATCCAGGTAAATCTTGTACAATGTCCCCAGCATCTGTAATATTATCATAAAAGGACGGTTGCACATTAAGCGCTGATGTTGATTTTAATTTAGTATACCCGCCCTGTACGGATAAATCAAATAAAGGAAGTTTATTAATCGCTGGAATCCATTGCTTTATACTATGTTTTAATCCAATACCCCACAAACCAATTTTACTTCCATTTCCCCACTCTATATCCGGTGAATAACGAAATTGCAAATCAGTTTCTTTCACTAAACCAACACCCAATTGTATCATTGGTGCAGGTGTATATCCAAACCCAGTACCTTTTGGCAAGTTAAATTGTGCAATTAGAACAGGCGCATCAAGAATATCTTGATTGTAAGTTAGTTGTTGACCAGGATCATTTGAACCGGCAGCAGTGGAAGAATTTGCACCATCGATGGCTACATTTAATCCATTACTCGGATCACCAAGATTTAAATCTTCAGCATTATAACTTTTACCGGCCGTAGGAATTATTGCTAAATTAAAAGAAACACTAATATCAAATCCTCCAATTTTATGTGCTTTAGCAGTATTATACCAGCCAGTGCTTAAACTAGCTCCAATTCCATTTGCATAAGGCGAAAGATAAGCCTCAAATATTTTTTCAGCATCATCTGTGCCTGCGGATAAAACTTGCCCTAGTTGTCCAAATTGTGCGTAGGACGAAACGCTTAGTAGCAATGTTAAAGAGAATGTTAAAATTGTTAAAAGAAGCTTATTCCTTTTCATAGATTTATAATTTTAGATTATTAATATTGACTATTTTTGTGTTGTATTATATGAAGATGTAAAAAACACACTAAAGGTTTCATATAAATTTAAATTAAGTGATTTATTGTTATTAAGGCTTGATAAAAATAGATAAAGCCTTTTAATTGTTCAACAATTTTCCTTAATTGTACGCTATTATTAAAAAAATGTTCACTTAATTTTTGATATCATTTAAACGCATAATTTAATTCATATGGCAATAAATCAACCATTAGCCGATAGAATGAGGCCTAAATCATTAAACGATTATTTAGGTCAGAAACATTTAGTGGGAGAAAATGCAATTTTGCGTAAGGCCATTGAATCTGGGAATATTCCTTCGTTTATTCTTTGGGGCCCTCCCGGAGTAGGAAAAACCACTTTAGCTAAAATCATTGCTAATCAGCAAAACAGACCGTTTTTTACTTTAAGTGCAGTGCATTCCGGTGTAAAAGATGTTCGTGAAACAATTGCTAAAGCAAAAACTCAACAATTTTTTGATTCTCCTAACCCAATACTTTTCATCGATGAAATTCATCGTTTCAACAAATCACAACAAGATTCTTTATTATCTGCAGTGGAACAAGGAACCATTATATTAATTGGTGCTACAACCGAAAATCCATCATTTGAGATAATATCTCCACTCCTTTCTCGCTCACAGGTATATATTCTTAAACCGCTTGAAAAAGAGGATTTAATTGAGCTTTTAAATAAATCATTAAAAGAAGATAATTACCTTAAGGAAATAAATGTTAAAATAAAAGAATATGAATCTCTCCTTCGATTTTCGGGTGGAGATGCTCGTAAACTTTATAATACGCTTGAGTTAGTTGTAAATACAGAAAAATCTAAATCCAAGAAGAAAATTACCATCACAAATGAAATTGTTTTAGAAGTATTACAACAAAACATAGCTATTTATGATAAAAATGGAGAACAGCATTACGATATTATTTCTGCGTTTATAAAATCAATCCGTGGTAGTGATCCAAATGCAGCAGTTTATTGGCTTGCACGGATGATTGAAGGTGGAGAAGATCCAAAGTTTATAGCTCGTCGTTTACTCATATTAGCATCGGAAGATATTGGACTAGCAAATCCTAATGCACTTCTTTTAGCCAATAGTTGTTTTGATGCTGTAAATAAAATTGGTTGGCCGGAATCACGTATTATTTTATCACAAGCCACAATATATTTAGCAACATCTGCAAAAAGCAATTCTGCATATCAAGCTATAAAAGATGCTCAAAGCCTGGTAAGAAAAACTGGGGACTTGCCTGTTCCATTGCATATTAGGAATGCTCCAACCAAATTAATGAAAGATATTGGATATGGTAAAGATTATAAATATGCTCATAGTTACGAAGGCAATTTTATTCAAGACAATTTTATGCCGGAACAAATAAAAGAAGATATTATTTATAAGCCTCAAGGTAATTCCAAGGAAATAGATATATTAAAACGTCTGCAAAATCAATGGAAAGGAAAATATAATTACTAATTTTGGTTTGTAATTTTAAAAAAAAGATATGATAGAAAATATACCATTTATAAAAAATATAGATTCAAATAACTTTTTATTGCTTGCCGGACCATGTGTTGTTGAAAGTGAAGAAAATGTTTTTGAAATTGCTGAAAAAATTATTGAAATAACCAACAAGTTACAAATACCTGTTGTGTTTAAAGCATCGTACAGAAAAGCAAACCGTTCAAGGTTAGATTCTTTTACGGGAATAGGTGATATTCAAGCATTACGTATTCTGGGGAAGGTTCGTGATCAGCTAAAAGTTCCTATTGTAACTGATATTCATACAGAAGAAGAAGCCTTTGTTGCAGCTGAATATGTTGATATTTTGCAGATTCCTGCTTTTTTATGCCGTCAAACAAATTTATTAGTTGCAGCAGCTAAAACAGGAAAAGTAGTTAATATAAAGAAAGGTCAGTTTTTGGCGCCTGCATCCATGAAATTTGCAGCTGATAAGGTATTAGAAGCAGGTAATAAAAATGTTATGATTACAGACCGCGGAACAATGTTTGGTTACCAGGACATGATAATTGATTATAGAGGCATTCCTGAAATGAAAAAATTTGGTCATCCTGTTATTTTAGACATTACACATAGTTTGCAACAACCAAATCAATCGTCGGGTGTAACCGGAGGTAAACCTGAATTAATTGAGACAGTAGCTCGTGCAGGAATTGCAGTTGGTGCCGATGGTATTTTTATTGAAACACACCCGGATCCTGCTAATGCAAAATCCGATGGTGCTAATATGCTTAATTTAAATTATTTAGAGAATTTACTTAACAACTTAGTTGAGATTCGGAAGACAATAAATAAGTTTTAGTCTTTATAGTTTGGTACTGGATTAACAAGATAGTAGTATTGAGATTTGAGTATTGAGACTAATCAATTCCTGGAATATCTTTTCAGAACGGTTTACATTATCTGTTGATGGCTTATTAGGTTTTGTGCTGTTTTCAGTTTTCGGATTCCAAAATTTCTTTTATTTGATTCAGGTTTTCTGGCAAATAGGTTGATATAATATCCCAAACAATTTCATAATCGACTCCAAAATACTCATGAATAGTTTTATTTCTCATTCGATACATTTCATCCCAAGGAACTGAAGAATATTTTTCTCTTATATTTTTAGGAATTTTATTAGAAGCTTCTCCAATTATTTCAAGGTTTCGAATTACTGCATCAACTGTCTTATCATCGTTTTTAAACTTTTCAATATCATACGAATTTGTATATCTAAGTATCTTCGTTATTGATTCAACAATATCTTCTAGAAAAAGTATAAAAGTTCTTTCCGCCTTTTTCACAAAAATAATGTTTGATTTATAATTCTATCTTTTAATTGCCTCTTTAAAGCTTTTCTCGTCACAAGATCCACTTTCCTTTTAAAAATATCTTCAAGATACTTTTCTAAAGTGAAAAATTTCCAACCTACCGGTTTTTTAAATTCAACAAGAATATCAATATCACTATCTTCATTCTGCTTATTATCAGAATATGAACCAAATAAACCAATCTCCTTTACATTAAATTCTTCAGATAGAGTTGGCTTTAATTCACTTAATATATCTAATATTTCATTCTTTGACAACATGTGAGCAATATACAAAAAATTGTTTATATACTTATTTCTGGCATTAAAAAATGCATTAAAACTAGCTAATTCTTATATGCCAAAACCGATTATTGTCATTAAATAATCTTTTAACTAATAAAATCATTCTAAATGATTTTATGCCAAGTATTTATCAAGCTTTATTAAAAACTGATTTAGTGAAATTGGTTTTGAAATATAATCGTCACAACCGGCATCGAAACATTTGTAACTATCTTGAGGCAATGCGTAAGCTGTTTGTGCAACGATTGGAATATTAGAAGTTATCTGCTTAATTTGTCTTGCGCACTCGTATCCATCCATTACCGGCATTTGTATATCTAAAAGAATTAGATCAATTTTAATCTTATTTTCGACATGACTTAAAGCCTCTTTCCCGTTTTTAGCCCAAATAATATCAACATTTGTAATACTTAAAGTCTCCTTTACCAAGTCATAGTTTATTCTTTTATCTTCAGCAAGAAGAATTACTTTATTTTTCCAGTCAAACTGCCTTGGTTGAGTTTCCGAATCAGCAATTTGTTCAAGAGTTTTTGATGGTAAGCTAAAAAAGAATGTAGTTCCTTTGCCAACAGTAGATTCAAAATAAATACTACCATTTAATAATCCAACTAAATTTTTTGCCACAGATAAACCTATTCCTGCTCCCTTATATTCTTTAGTTGAACTTTCATCTACTTGTCTAAATCGTTCAAAAATAATATCAGAATAATCTTCATCGATTCCCACACCCGTATCCTTTACAAAAAACTGTATTTCATTTTTATTTGGATGTACAAAACCAAACTCTACATGCCCACTTTTAGTGAATTTTATAGCATTATCTATTAATATTGAAAGTATCTGTTTAAGTCTTACTGCATCAGTTATTAAAGTAGTATCAATATCCCGATTTTCATTTGCATATGACAATATTAAATTTGTTTTATCCAATTTCACAAGTTCATTTGTAAAATGATCATGTAAAAACTCTAATATTGGATGCGGATTAAATTCTTTTTTCTCAACTTTTGCCTGACCAGATTCTATAGTTGCAAAAGCAACAATGTCATCAATTAAGTTTGTAAGACTACTGCATCCTTCATGAACTAAATTTATATATTCGTTTCTTTTACTAATACTAAGGTTATTTCGGGATAACATTTGAGAAAACCCGGTAATTGAATTCATTGGTTTACGAACTTCGTGCGAAATATTTGTTAAAAAATTTGTCTTCAATCTATCGGCCTCTTCTGCTTTATTTTTAGCAATTTCAAGGTTTTTCATCGTAGATTTATGCTCTTCAATTTCCTTAATTAGCTTATTATTTGAGCTTTCCAAATCAATTGTGCGTTCAGCAACTCTATCCTCAAGCTCATTCTTTATATTATTTAGTTGAGCCTCGGTTTTTCTTTTTTCTTTAATTTCATTTTGAAATTTTTCAGACAGCGTTTTCTGTTTCCTTGCAAATAGGAATAATACAAAAGTTGTAACAATTCCCAGTAATGAACTTAATATTAATATAAGATTTTGAGTTTCCTTTTTCTTTAATCTGGAATCTTGTAATTCCTGATCTAATTTCATGAATGCTATTTCTTTATCATGCTGTGCTGATTGAAACTGCGCTTCTATTTCACCAATTTGTTTATGTTTTTCTTCATTAAACAAAGAATCTTTTATAGTAGCATATTTTTTATAATTATCTAATGCCAAAGAGTATTTGCCCGACTCCTCGTATAGTCCGGATAGTGCCTCATAATTATAAGAAATATAATCGTTCATTGGTAATTCAATAGAGAGATTTAAGCCTTTAATAAAATATTCCTTTGATTTCGAGTAGTTTTTTATATTTCGATATAATGAGCCTAAATTATAAAATATATACACTAAGCTAGATTTAGACTCAATTTCTTCAAAAATAATAAGGGCTTTTTGATAATAATCTAAAGCCTTATCGTAATTTTCACATTCTTCGTAAACCAAACCAATATTGCTTAAAGAAATGGCCACATTTTGTTTTTCTTGAAGCTCCTCATAAACAACTAAAGATTTTTCATAAAACTCCAGAGACTGATCATAATTACCCCAATTATAATGCAATACACCTATATTTTGATATATAGCAGCAATTCTCTCTTCGTTATTTGTTTGTTTATATATTTCCAATGCTTTTTCATAGTAATTTTGTGCTGTAGAATATTCCTGCAAATCATTATACAAAGTACCAATATCATGGTAACATAAAGCTGCTTTTTCATTGTTCCCAATTAATTCGGCTACTTCAATCTGTTTTTGATAATAACTTAAAGCAGCATCATAATTATTAATAAACTGATTTACAAGACCAAGACTATGGTAAACTTCTATTATTTGGTTCTTATTATCTAATGAAAGGTATAAAGTGAGTGCTTTATTCAAATACTTTTCTGAATTTTCAAAATTATCATTTTTTAAATAATAATTACCTAAATAGTAATTTGAAAATGCCTCAGAGTTATCATTATTTAGCGATTCAGAGAGTTTTAAAAGCTCTTCTGAATATTTTAATACTATATCTAAATGATCCGGGTAACTTAATTCTATAATATCTTTATAAACAGAAATCTTCAATTTTGATTCACTAATATCTTGAATATTTTGTTCAAGTCTAAATAGTTCGATTTCATAAGTATCTTCTTGGGCAAAAGAAAATAAAAAACACATTATTAAAAAAGTGCTAAATAAACCTCTCATAAATATTGATTTTTTATGTAGAGTTTAAATATACAATAAATTAGGAAATAGTTGCAGAATTCATTTTAGATATTTGAAGAATTACTATGCTACTCAATATCGAAAAAGGCTATAATAGCACCAATATAATATTCATTCCAGCCTTCAACAATATTTTCATAATTTTCGTCCGGGATATTTGTATGAATTACTTCTAGCTGAGTTCCTCTTTTATTTTCAAAGATTTTTAAAGTAACAATTGATTTTTCAGATTGATCCCCAAAATACCATTCTTGTACAATTTTCGTGTTAGAAATTATCTCAAGGTTTTTACCTGTGATATCGCCTTCCCAGAGCGAAAATTCCGTTCCTACTTCAGTATTCATTGTTGCCGGAAATCCAGACCACAATTCTATTGTAAATGGATTTGTAAGAGCATAAAAAACTTCTTCAGGCTCAGCATGAATAACAAAATACTTTTTAAAATCTTTCATTCATTAAATTCTTTTTAACTCAACATTGTATAACGACACAGAAATTGACTGGTTATTTTTAAAATAGAAAACACCGCCCCATTTATGCTTTACTTTAAGAAATATTCTAACAACATCATTATCAATAGCGATCGTACGAGTAATATGCATACCAAATTTTTCAAATTCCTCAACTGTTTTTCCTTTTGGATAATCTCTTTTAACCTCAGAAAATTCTTTAGCTGTCTTTTTTGCTAAAACATTAATTTTACGTTGTTCAATATCTTTTCTTAAACTCTTTTGTTTATCAATTTCAGCTTGCACCTGTGCAGCTTCTTCAGCTTTATTACGTTCATCAGATAATCGTCTCTCTTCGGCAAGTCTTGCTTGTTTCTGCACTTCAAGCAAAGCAGAATTTGCTTCTTCTTCTTTCTTCCGTATTTCTGATTCCTCTTTTAATAGAGCCATTTGCCTCTCATGTTCTTGAGCTTCACGCAATGCTTTTTCTTCGGCAGCTTTTTTAAGTGAATCGGCTTCAGCTTTGTACCTTGCCTCATTAGCAGCCCTTAATCTTGCTTCTTCTTCAGCTTCATTTTTAGCACGTTCTTCAGCAACTATTCTTTGTTGTTCTTTTATACGTTCTTTTTCAAGCAAATCTGCTTGCTTTTTAGCGTTATCTTCTTGTTTACGCCTTTCAGTGTCTGCTTGTTGTTGGGCCAAAAATATTGCTTTGCGTTCAGCTTCTATTTTTGCTGCTTCTTCAGTAGCTTTCTTTCTTGCTTCTGCATCTGCTTTAATTTTAGCTTCTAATGCTGCCCTTTTCCTGGCTTCCTCTTCGGCTTTAATTTTAGCCCTTTCTTCTGCTTGAATGCGTTGTTGATCAGCTATACGTTGTTTTTCTAACAATTCTGCTTGCAATCGTGCTTCTTCTTCTTGTTTTCTACGCAATGCATTTTCTTCTTGCTGTTTTCGTAAATTTTCCTTTTCTAATTCTGATTGTATTATTGCTTGTTCTATGGCTTTTTTCCGTGCTTCGGCAATCGCTTTTTGTTCTTCATACTGTTTTAAACGCTCAGCTACTTCCGCTGCTTTTTTAGCTGCTATCACTGCTCTTTGTTCCTCAATAGCTTTTTGACGCTGTTCCTCCAGATAATCTTTGTGAGCTTGCGCTAAATCTTTTTCAGCTTGAGCAATCTTATTTCTGACCTCAGTTGAATAATCAACATCATAATCAAAATCCCCTATTTGTGTATAAAACTTGATTATCCCTACTGGTTGAGAAAAAATCACTGTATTAACTCCCTCGTACTGTTGTGGAAGGTCTACCGCAAAATATATCGGTGTAAAAGCCTTATCCCGATATTTTTCAGGAACATCAGTATTTATGCTTATTTTCTTTGATACATAACCAGCCTGCGAAAACTCGAAAATATAATCCTTATTTATTTGAAGATCAATACTAAATTTGCCTGATCTATCTAATGCCATTGACTGAATTAAACTCCCAGCTTCGTATAATTTAATCTTTCCTTCTTTCGCACTGCCTCCTTCTTTTAAAGCCAATCTACCTTTTACTTCAAGATTATTTTGCGAAAAAATATTATTTGAAAGTAAACTAAATAATATCGTAACTGAAAGTAAAAATAATTTTCTCATTAATTCATAATCTTTTAATTGACTAATCTTTATATAAAGGAACTGTAAACATAAACTGAGTTCCTTCTCCTTCCTCGCTTTTTACAATTATTGTACCACCATTTTTTTCTACAAATTCTGAAGATATAATTAATCCCAGACCTGTACCTGTCTCTTCTTTAGTACCTTGAGTTGAAATATTTGAATCAATTTTAAAAATCTTATCAATACTATTTTTTGGTATTCCAACACCAGAATCAATAACACTTATTTCGATAAAATCCTTATTAACTTTAGCTTCTAATGATATGATATCATTAGAATTTGTAAATTTTATAGAATTAGATATTAAATTTCGTAAAACAGTAGTAATCATATTTCTATCTATAAAAGCATACAGATCTGAAGTAATTTTAGATTCTAAGATTACACCTTTCTTTTCAGCAATTTCTAGAAAAATATCCGTATTTTCTCTGGCCAAATCAAAAATGTTTATTTTTTCTAATTTAACTTCCATTTTGCCAGTTTGTGATCTAGCCCATTGGAGTAAATCTTCGAGTAAATTATAAGCATTAGTTGAAAATATATAAATCTGATTAATGAATTCCTTTATTTTTTTCGAATCATAGGATTCATATCTTTCAATTAATAATTCTGATAAACCTATAACTGTATTAAATGGATTTTTTAAGTCGTGAGCTATAATGGTAAAGAATTTATCTTTTGTAGCATTCAACTCTTCAAGTTCCTTTTTTTGATTATCAAGTATGTCTCTTTGATGTGCAATTTTGATAGTGTTTTGCGCCAACTTTTCCTCGGATATATTATTGTTTCTTAATCTCTTAATCAAAGCCTTTAATACTGCTCTTGAAACATCGGGATTATCATCCATTATTTTTTGAAACTCAATTTGATCTAAACACAGTAAATGAGTATTTTCAGTAGCAGTTACAGTGGCTGATCGAACAGATGAATCAATTAATGAATATTCGCCGAAAAAATCCTTCTCTTTGAGCTGAGCAAATATGTGACCCTCATCATGAACCTTTACATTCCCATTCACAATAATATACATGGCATTTTGCTGATCTCCTTTATGAAAAATGGCTTGGTCTTTTACTATAAAAACATCTAACAAAGAAGAAGCAAGACGTTTAAGTATATTTTTGTTAGATTCTGAAAATATAATTACGTCCTTTAAAATATCAATTCTTTCTTTAATGCTATTGGAATTTTTCTCTTTTATATTTAATACCATAATTTCTCAACGCTTTGAATATAATACTACAACTACGAAATTTAACATTACATAGTTGCAATATAATTCTAAACAAATATAACAATTAATATAAATAATTTTTGGAATATAAACGGATTAAATAAAAATCTAAAATTTCAAACTATAGGGATTTTAATTAATAAAAGATAAACTTTCATTTTTCATTGATTTTGGTTCGTAATAATCGAATAAATCGTAACTAGGCCAATCATCAACCGTAGATAATCCTTTAATCATAGTTTTATTAATTTGAACTGGAAAGCGAGCACCATATTTAGGAGTAGTGTTTATAATTAATACCCAACTTAATCCATTTTGTTCTCTTTTCAATAATGTAGAAGTACCTGATAAAGTTCCAGTACGCCACCAAGATCCATTTTTATCGGTTCCTGTCCAACCAAATGGTCGAATTCTTTTAGTCGATTTTGTCATTTTTGCAATAGATTCAGAACTTAAAAGATCGTCTCTAAAATTCAATCCGTCAATGGCAACTAAAAATTTCATAAGTTCAGCGGGAGTTGCCAGCCAACCACCAGCTGATCCAAGAGTTTCAATGGAATTCCCACCGTAATATTTTGGTACTCTTTCGCCAGTACCTAAACTTGATAATACCTTGCGTTCACCTTTAAGTCCGTAATACTTAACTTCATTTTCGAATCGATCTTGTTCAAGAGATTTTCCGAGCCGCATATCGTAAATTCCTAAAGGATTTAATATTTGAGTTATAACGTAATCTTCATAAGAAGTTTTAGTCACTTCTTCGATTACTAAACCTAAAATTGCATAGCCAAGATTTGAATATGAAGATTTGTTACCTGGCGTATAATCTAATTTTGAATTTTGGAGTACATACTGGACAATAGTTTCTTGTTTTAATGGTAATTCAACGTTCATTTTTCTGGCTATTGCCAAATTTAAAAACATTGGGTCACCTTTTTTGTTTGTCCAGCCAGGAGTATGGTTTAAAAGATTTTCTACAGTAATACTACATACTTTTTTATCTTTTATTTTGAGATATTCCTCATTATTTAAAATTCCAGATTCTCCAAAAACTGTATCACTAAGATTAATTTTACCATCGTCAACAAGCTTCATTACTGCTGTTGCGGTTATTAATTTAGAAACACTTGCAATACGAAATAAATGTTTTGGTTCTACTGTCAAATCATTTTCCTTATCGGCATATCCAAAACCTTTTGCATATATTAGTCGCTCATCTTTTACAATAGCTACTGAAGCACCTACAACATTCCATTTTTGCATAAAGATTTCGATCTGATGATCAAACTCTTGCATTGATTCATAGGCTGATAAATTATTTGATAATCTGAGAGAGATTGGTATTCTATCTTCTGAAGGAAATATTTTTTCTGTTGTTGATTTATCAGAAAAACTAATCGCTATTTCTCCAAAATATACTAAAACAAATATTAAAGCTATTTTTAAAAATTTTATAAATTTCATAAATAAATAATTCGTTCCTACTAAAATCAACACCCTAAATAATAATCTATTGGTTAACTGTGTCTTATTTAAAATCAAATAAGCAAAAGGGTGCAAATCTATACAATTATTTCAAACAACAACTATATCCAACAAAGGTTTTGATAAACACTAAAAAATTGATGATGAGTTTATTAACAATTTCAGAAGGAAATAACTGGAAAGCATAAAGAAACCACTACTTTGCTAAAAATAGTGGTTGTTGAAAACTTTTAACTAATATTTTAGAAGAAATATCCTAAGGAAACTACGGTTTGACTACTTCTTGAATCAAAATCAAATGATTGACCCCCAATATTCACACCATCAGCTAATTTGCTAAGGCTTCCTTCGTATTTCACATCTATTGTAAGTTTTTTACCAACATCTAAACCTAATCCGACCTGGTAACCCCAAGTTGCTCCATTAAATTCTTCTTCGTAATTACTGTAATCTTCTAAAATAGATTTATTGCTTACAACAATACTTGCAATTGGCCCCGCTTGTAGACGTAAAGGTCCTATTTTATAGCCAAGCATAATTGGAATATCAATTTTATTAAATTGTTGGTCTTCAATTGTAGTTATTGGGTCGCCTGTTGTATATTCTGTAACCTCAACTTCACCTCCGGTTGATGTAAATAGCAATTCAGGCTGTACGTATAATTTAAGAATTGTTATGCGTGCCATTACACCACCCTGGATACCCACTTTTGAGTTAGCTCCCTTTACTAATAAATTATTCAAGCCTGTATCATCAACAACTATTAAATCATCTACAGTAATACTTGTCGAAGTTATTCCGGCTTTTAATCCAAATTTAATTTGCGCATTAGAAACCATTGTAAACGGTATAACTAACAGTGCAATTAATATTATTCGTTTCATATTTTTAAATTTTTAGTTTGTGCATTGTTATTTTCAAAAACCATTCCAAAGTCTATTTCCAATAATTTGTAAAAATAAGGAATCTCTTTAAATCAATAAAAAAGGGTAAAGAAAATATTTCCTCACCCAATTAGATCTATATCTTTATTTATTAATGAACGTGTCCGTGATCGATTTCTTCTTTTGATGCGTCTCTAACTTCAACTACAACACCAGCAAAATGTAAATCATCGCCTGCTAAAGGGTGATTAAAGTCCATTTTAACGTTTTCGTCGCCAACTTCCATTATTACACCATTAAACTTATTCCCGTCGTCATTTTGCATTGGAATAACATTACCTTCTGCTAAAAGTCCCTCTTCGACTTTACCTTCAACTTCGAAAATATTCTTTGGTAAATCCATTACAGCCTCTTCAGTTGCTTTTCCGTAAGCATCTTCACATTTTAATAAGAATTCAAATTTATCTTTTGCTTTTAAATCCTTTAAATGTTCTTCGAATTTTGGAAGCATTGTTCCTGCTCCATATAAAAATACAAATGGTTTATCAACTTTAACTGACTCTACAACATCACCTTTATTATTATCAACTCTTAATTCATAAGTTAAGGTAACTACTTTTTCATTTGAAATTGTCATAAATATTTATTTAAAAATTAATAATTGTAGCAAAGAAAGATTTTAATTTTTAAAATACCAAAAAATATTGTTTTAATAATGCTTAATTTATATGTATTTTACAATTATTTAAGTGAAAAATATTTGTAGTTTTATTTGATCTTTTAATCTGTGGTTATGGAGAAAGTGATTCTAAAAAAATTCAATAAGCTAATTATATATTACTTTTCAGGTACAGGAAATGCCAGAAACGTGGCTTACTGGATTGAAAATATTGCAATTAATAATAATATTGAAGCTCAAATAATTGATATAAGTAAACTTAAAAGTAGGAAAAGCTTAAAAATTCATGAAACTGCTTTAATTGGATTTTGTTCTCCAACCCACGGTTTCAACTTCCCACCTATAATGTTTCATTTTCTTCTAAGATTTCCCAAATCAAAACTAGTTGGTACTGCGGTTGCAGAAAATAAAGTTTTTATAATAAACACGCGCGCTGGACTAAAAGCCGGAAAATATTTTTTGCCAGGACTAGGTGGAATGGCACAATATTTTTCTGCCTTGATTCTATTATTAAAAGGATGTAAAATAGTTGGAATTCATCCTATTGACTTGCCTTCGAATTGGATTTCATTTCATCCAGGTGTAAAACCCAATGTTGTTGATTCTATTTATAAAAAAAGAAAGAGGGAGACTGAAAGATTTGCTTCAAAAGTAATAAATGGAGGAAAAGATCTTAGGGGATTAAAAACTATACTAATAGATGTATTAATTTCACCTATAGCGTTTTTATATTACATTATAGGCCGATTTATATTGGCTAAATCATTTTATGCATCTAAAGATTGTACCAACTGCAATATTTGCATTCAAAAATGCCCAATTCATGCAATAAAAACAATTGATAATCGTCCTTTTTGGACTTATAAATGTGAAAGTTGTATGCAATGTATGAATATATGTCCTGAACGAGCCATTGAAGCAGCACATGGTTATTTGTTTGCTATTTACTATTTAATAACTTCTGTACTAATTGTCAAGATTTATAAGTTATTAAATATAAGTGAGTATTTGAACAATATATTCCCAAGTTGGCTGAATAATGTTTTTAGTTTCATTATTGATACTTCGCTTCTTCTTTTCTTGTTTTTTGTTTTTTATAGAATCTTTCATTATTTATTACGCTATCGTTTGTTTGAAAGAATAATTGTATTTACATCACTTACAAAATTTAAATTTTGGAGAAGATATAAATCACCTAAATATTAACATTCATAAATCTTTGAATGCAGTTTATAAAGTTTTTGTAACTAATATAAAATTAAACAGTATATTTTAATAAAAAAATATGCAAAAGAAGAATTGTTGGGAGTTTATGGAGTGTGGCAGAGAACCTGGAGGTAAAAATGTTGAAAAATCCGGAATTTGTCCCGTTTCCACAAGTATTTCACATGATTCAATTAATTCCGGTAAAAATGCAGGAAGATTCTGTTGGACCGTTGCAGGAACTTTTTGCGATGGTACTCCTTCCGGAACATACTCAGAAAAATTGCTTAGTTGTTTAAATTGTAAATTTTTGAAACATGTAAATAATCAAGAAAATAGAGATTTCACACTGAATCCTGATTAAAAAAAAGCAGTAGGCCTATAAGCCGGGTTCTGTTCCACAACGAATTATGGTTCTCATCATTTATCTAAGCAACCTACCCCCCGACATTGAACGAGTAGCTCTTAATTGTCGGTATACATGGTCTTGCAACCCAAAAGACAGACAGCATTCGATATTGCTACCGAAACTGGTGAGCTCTTACCTCACCTTCTCACCCTTACTTTAACGAATTAAAGCGGTAATTTTCTTCTCTGTTACTATACTCTCACGAACATCTCTCATTTCGAGAGTTTGGTACTCTTTGTTGTCCGGACTTTCCTCTTCACCTGATAGATATCGGGAGAAGCGATGAAACAGCCTACTACAATGCAAATTTATATCTTAATTTTCAACTTACAATAATGAACTTCAAACAATGTGGCTTTCTTTATGCTTCGACATCCCGATAATTATCGGGACAGCATGACAAGATTTTAAAATAATTAATACGAAATATAAGATATTAACTTTTTAGTATTTGTACTCTGTACTCAATACTTTGTACTATTTGATAATTACCATTGTTGCTCCGTATCCATATTCTTTAAATGAAGCATCTTGATATTTTAATTTAGGGTACTTGCGATCAAGCGTTTTTGAAACTTCGTGTTTTAATCTACCATTTCCTATTCCATGAATAAAAACCATTTTTCGTGTTCCTGCAATTATTCCGCCTTCCAAAGTAGTTGTAAAGCGACTCATTTGAATATCTAAAATTTCGCTATTAGATAATTTACTGTGGTCATCAACTAATTCATGGATATGTAAGTCTACTTCTTCAATTTCTTGATTACTACCACTCTTACTGCTCTTAAGTCTTTTCCTAGGTTCTTTTATATCTTTTTCTTTTTTAGATTTCTCAATATCTGAATCAGAAATATGATCGGCTAAATTAATTTCTTCAGAAGTAAGTGTATAAATAAACGCATTTTCGTGAAAAAAATCATTCTCGGTAAATGCTGATTGCTTAAAAAATCTAGCAGGTTTTACATTCCATGTTTTATTTACCGGAGAAAGTAAGAAATAGTTACCTTTCCTAAAAAATAGCAATTGAAAGTTAATTTCTTCAAAATTATTAAGATTTTCTCTCTTTATGGTTTCTAAAATAACCTTGGTATTATCTTCTAAAGTACCATAAGCAAATAATGATTGAAATTTATCTTCTGCTTTCGATATAGCATAAGAAACTCTGAAATTACTATCGTTAATTAAATATACCCCCAAATCGGAATTTACCATATCATTTTGGTTCTTAGGTACTAATGCAAAAAACACTTTTGCCTCAGTATCAGTATTTAGTCCATCTTCTTCTAAATCATCTTCTTCAATAATTATTTTTTGAGGCTTTGATGATTCATTATTATTTCCAGAACTTTGCTCATTGTTTTTGTTAAATGTATAATCACCTTCAATTTTTAAAAGTTCGCTTATTAAAACAGGAATTTCAAAGCCATCTTCATTTAATACAAGCGCTATTTTTTCATCTTGAAACTTAACAATTGTACCTTGCCCCACATCATTCAAAAACTTTACTTGATCCCCTTTTCTGAAATTCATCATTTTATATTTTAATTATAATCACGCAAAATTAGTTATTTTTGCACTCTCAAACAGTAAAAGATGAACATAAATCCCGAAAATATAAAAATTGAAGATTATAGTTATAATTTGCCCAATGACCGTATTGCAAAATATCCTTTGAAACAAAGAGATCAATCACAGTTATTGATTTACAATCAAGGAAATATTACAAGTGATCAATTCATTAATATTGAGCAGTACATCGGTTCAGAAACTACTTGTGTTTTTAATAATACCAAGGTAATTCAGGCGCGATTAAAATTTCAGAAAGAAACCGGAGCACAGATTGAAATTTTTTGCCTTGAACCTATTGAACCCGCGGATTATGTGATTGCGTTTCAGCAAACCGAAAGAATTAAATGGAAATGTATTGTTGGAAATCTTAAAAAATGGAAAGATCATAATTTAAAGAAAATAATTACAATTATTGATACAGAAATTGAGCTTAACGCTTCAAAAATATCGAGTGAAGGAAATGCGCAAATAATAGAATTTACTTGGTGTAATAATAAATATACGTTCAGCGAAATACTTGAAAATATTGGTCTTACTCCTATCCCACCATATTTAAATCGCGAATCGGAAGACCTTGATAAAGACAGATACCAAACTATTTATTCAAAACTTAAAGGATCGGTTGCTGCACCAACAGCAGGATTACACTTTACAGAAACAGTATTATCTAAATTCAGAGATAAACAAATAAAATTTGAAGAAATTACACTACATGTTGGAGCAGGGACTTTTAAACCTGTTACATCGGAAACTATTGCTGAGCACGAAATGCACACAGAGCATTTTGTAGTAACAAAAGAATCGATTATAAATTTTATAAAATCAAAAAAGATTGTTGCCATTGGTACAACTTCGGTTAGAACACTTGAAAGTTTATATTGGCTCGGAGTTAAATTATTACAAAATAAATATTTCGATTCTCACATATCGCAATGGGAAGCTTATAAAATAGCAAGTGATATTAATAAAACAGATTCATTAAATGCTTTAATAGATTATATGGCCAATAATGATATTAATGAACTTCATGCATCAACACAAATAATGATTTACCCTGGCTACATTTTTAAAATGGTTGATATACTTATTACAAATTTTCATCAACCTAATAGTACTTTATTGTTATTAATAGCAGCTTTTATTGGTAAAGACTGGAATAAAGTTTACGATTTTGCATTAACAAATAATTTCAGGTTTTTAAGTTATGGGGATAGTTCGTTATTAATGCCTAGAGTTTAAAAATGGTTAAAATGCCTAAAGTTATTTTTGAATTATTAATTCAAATTAAAGAATTAGTTACTTACGAATAGCACTATCGCTAATTAATTCAAAAACAATTCTCAACTCACTCAAATCTGAATTATAGGAATATCTCGTCCATTTAAGCTAACTTTGTGTTTACTTATCATGCAAGAAAATAAGCCTACATATAGAATAAATGATTATTTGCCTACAACCAAAAAAGAAGTAGTTGCAAGAGGCTGGGATGAATTAGATGTTATTCTTTTTAGTGGTGATGCGTATGTTGATCATCCATCATTTGGACCCGCAGTAATAGGACGGCTTTTAGAATCTCATAATTTGAAAGTAGCAATTGTTCCCCAACCGAATTGGCAGGACGATTTGCGTGATTTCAAAAAGCTTGGTAAACCTCGATTATTTTTTGCTGTAACAGCCGGATGTATGGACTCCATGGTAAATCATTATACGGCAAATAAACGTTTACGGTCGAATGATGCATATACTCCTGGTGGTAAAGCTGGATTTAGACCCGATTACGCTACCATTACGTATTCAAATATATTAAAGGATTTATTTCCAGAAGTCCCTATTGTTATTGGTGGTGTGGAAGCCTCGCTTCGTAGATTAACACATTACGATTATTGGTCGGATAAACTAAAACCAGGAATTCTGGAAGATAGCAAGGCTGATTTACTTATTTATGGAATGGGTGAAAAGCCCTTAGGAATGTTGATTAAATTATTAGAAAAAGGTGTTTCATTTAATACTATTCGAAATATTCCGCAAACAGCATTTAATAAAATTGATAAAATTGATTTAGAAATAGAAGGATGGGAAGATTTTTATTTACAAAGTCACGATGATTGTGTTAATGATAAAGTCAAATATGCAGAAAACTTTAAAGTAATTGAAGAAGAATCGAATAGCTTTAAGAGTGCGAAGAGATTAATACAAAAAGTTGGGCAAAAATCAATTGTTGTAAATCCCCCTTTTGAACCACTTACTGAACACGAAATTGATGCAGTTTATGATTTGCCTTTTACAAGAATACCGCATCCTAAATACGCTAAAAAAGGGTCGATTCCCGCATATGAAATGATAAGACATTCGATCACTTTGCATCGTGGTTGTTTTGGAGCTTGCTCCTTTTGCACCATATCCGCTCATCAAGGTAAATTTATTAATAGCAGATCTGAGAAATCAATTTTAAAGGAAGTGGATAAAGTTACTGAAATGCACGATTTTAGAGGCTATATTTCGGATCTGGGAGGTCCTTCTGCTAACATGTATAAGATGCAAGGCATTGATCTTGATATATGTAAGAAATGCAAAAGAGCCTCATGTTTGCATCCAAATGTTTGTAAAAATTTAAATACAAATCCGAAACCATTAACACAAATTTACAAGAAGGTACAGAACCATAATAAGATAAAAAAAGCTTTTGTTGGAAGTGGCATTCGTTACGATTTATTTATGCATAAGCTTAATACACCTGAATATGCAGAATATGCTGATGAATTAATTAAAAACCATATTTCGGGACGATTAAAGATTGCACCTGAACATACCGCTAAGGATGTTTTAGATATTATGCGAAAGCCAGATTTTGCAATGTTTCACGAATTCAAAAAACTATTTGATCAAATAAATAAAAAACATCAATTAAATCAACAATTAATTCCATATTTTATTTCGAGTCATCCCGGATGCAATAATATTCATATGGCAGAACTAGCCGTAGAAACTAAAATGATGAGTTTTCAATTGGAACAAGTACAGGACTTTACTCCCACTCCAATGACGCTTGCTACTGTTATGTATTATTCAGGAATTAATCCTTATACCATGGAAAAAATTTCTGTAGCTCGTGGAAAGGATGCAAAATTATCGCAACGCAAATTCTTCTTTTGGTATAAAAAAGAGTTTAGAAATGAAATTATTTCTGAACTCCGAAAGAATGATAGAGAGGATTTAATTGACAAACTTTTTGGAAAAATAAGTCATAAAAAAACTTCCAAATACAATAAAAGAAGATAATAAGTCACTAACTAAGAGTTATTTTTTACTGTATTATAATAGTATTCGCAAGTGACTTTTTTACCTTATTAATCAATTAATAACTATAAATTCTAAACATTAAAATAATCAAAATACGACTATTAACGTATTATTATCACAAAATATTCGATTACTTTTGCTTATATGTTAATTCAGGTAGCACTTATATTATCGGTCGTTTTACAATTTGGAGCTTCCATACTTGCGATTGGACTGATCAGAAAAACAAGATTTAATATCTCATGGATATTGATATCTACAGGTTTCTTTCTGATGGCATTTCGTAGGTTATATGAACTCATTGAATTAATAGGAGATAATTATCATCATGAAACAGCTATAAGTAGTTGGGCAGCAGTTCTGATTTCGCTGTTAATATTTATTGGTACAATTTATATTCGTAGAATATTTAATTTTCAGGAAAGAATAAATAATCTGCGTAAAAAAAATGAAGCATACGTTCTTTCAGCAATTATCAGAGCAGAAGAAAAAGAACGACAGGAATTCTCAAAAGAACTGCATGATGGATTAGGACCAGTTTTATCATCTATAAAAATGGCGATTTCGGCAATAAATAAAGCAGTTTTAAAAGATCATAATAAGAAAATAATTAATAAAACCGAACAAATAATTGACGAAGCAATAATTACTGTAAAAGAGATTTCAAATAAACTCAATCCACATATTTTAGAAAATTTTGGACTTGAAAAGGCTATTAAATCATTTATGAAAACCCTTATTATTGGAAAAGAATCTGAAATAAAGTTCCTTTCTAATACAAATGGAAAACGTTATGATTATAATACTGAAGTGATAATTTATAGAATTGTGGGAGAATTACTCACAAATACTTTAAAACATGCTTCAGCAACAAGCATAGATATTTCTCTACACGATTATGAAAGTAAACTAGAGTTATTCTATTCAGATAATGGAATTGGATTTGACATAAACAGAAAAACAGATCAGGGAATGGGTTTATCAAATATCCGATCTCGGGTTAAATCGATTGATGGAAAATTAGAAATAAAAAGTAAACCTAAAAAGGGATTATTTATTAAATTAAATGTTCCGATATGAAAGAAAAAATAAAAATATTTCTGGTTGACGACCATACTCTTTTCCGAGAAGGTCTTGTATTTTTATTATCGGATAGTAATTTTATTTCGGAAATTTACGAAGCAGAAAATGGTAAGGAATTACTAAAAAAAATTCTGAATGTAAAACCGGATATTATTTTAATGGATATAGAAATGCCAGAAATGAATGGTATTGAAGCAACGAGAGAAGTTTTAAAATTGTATCCGGAAACCAAAATAATTGCTTTATCGATGTACGCAAACGAGAACTACTATTCAGAAATGATTGATGCAGGTGCAAGAGGGTTTTTACTAAAAAATTCAAAATTTGAAGATGTTCAAAAAGCTATTAATGAAGTACATCAAGGGAAAAACTATTTTTCTCCGGAAATTTTAGATGCCATAATTAAGAGTCTGAATAAAAAAAATAAAAAACAAAATACTGATTTAACCGAACGTGAAATTGAAATTCTTTATAATATTTGTAAGGGATTATCAAATCAGGCAATAGCAGACATTCTATACATCAGTAAACGTACAGTCGACAAACACCGTGAAAATATACTATTTAAAACCCAGTCTAAAAACACCGCCGGATTAGTTATATATGCTATAAAAAATGATATTTTTGAAGTTTAGAATTTAATTTAAAAAGATATCTTATACGTTTATAAACTAATAAAATAAGTTCGAATACGTATTTTTCAATTTACGTTTTAAAGCTATTCTATAGACATTCCAATTGAAATACTTTTGGTTCAGCGTTAATCAAATATATTCTCAATTATGCTAATCCCTTTTTTAATTCCGTTTATCATAGCTATTTTTTTAGCAATAAATATGGGAGGTAGCGGCACTGCTCCTGCTTTTTCTGCAGCTTATGGTGCAAATATTATTCGAAAGGCATTAATTCCAGGGATGTTTGGAATTATGGTATTTATTGGTGCAATTGTTGGGGGAAAAGAAACAGCAAAAACTGTTGGAAAAGGATTGCTTGACCCTGCTTTGATGGATTATATAATAGTTTCAATAATCCTTTTGTCCGTTGCAATATCATTACTTATTGCTAATTTATTCGGGATTCCTCAATCTACCAGTCAGGCTACGGTAATGTCTGTTATTGCTCCGGCAGTTTATTTTCACTCTTTAAATACAAATAAATTATTTTTTGAAATCCTTCCAACCTGGTTCATAATGCCGATTATATCCTTTGTTTTGGCTTTTTTAATTGGCAAATATATTTATAAACCTATTAGAAAAAGAGGCTACACAATTTCAAAAAAAGTGAATGAAAGTTATGTTCTTAAAGGTCTTATTGTTTTAATGTCACTATATGTTGCTTTTTCTATTGGTACAAATAATGTGGCAAACGCAGTTGGACCACTTGCTACTATGGCAAGTAATGAATTAAATATTGCTGATAAACATTTTGTTCATTTAATGATATTAGCAACCTTAATTGTAGCACCGAGTTTCGGTATTGGCAGTTCTTTTTTCGGTCACAAAGTTGTAAAAAATACCGGAAAGGAAATTGTATTATTCGGCAGAATTGAAGCAGTTATTATTGCGTTTCTTTCTGCAAGTTTATTATTAACTGCTTCACTAATTAAAGGCGTTCCAACATCGTTGGTACAGATAAATGTGGGTGCCATAATAGGTATTGGAGTAGCAAAGCTTGGTTTTAAAAATATATTTCGAAAAACTGAGGTAAACAGATTTTTTGTAATGTGGATTTTTGCTCCACTTATTGCATTCTTTATTTCTTTGGTTTTAACTTATTTTGCTGACGAAATTAATCTTATAAATGTTTAATTTCTTTTATCTATAAAAAAAAGTTCTATTCTAATTTTTTAAATTTTGTAATAGTAAACTGCTTAAGAAAATATATCAAATAATCTTCTGCTTAATCAACTTCACAAAATTATTGATATCTTCTTCCTTTGTATCAAATGATGTCATCCAACGTACTTCTGATTTTGATTCATCCCAATCGTAAAAAAAATATTCTTGTTTTAATTCAGGAATAATTTCTTTAGGCACAATGGCAAAAATACCGTTTGCTTCAACATTTTGCGTAATTTGTATTTGTGTTATATCTTTTATTTTAGAAGCTAATAATTGCGCCATATAATTTGAATGCTTTGCATTTTTGTACCACAAATTATCAGATAAGTAGCGTTCAAATTGAGCTGAAATAAATCGCATTTTTGATGCTAATTGCATTCCTTGTTTTCGAATATACTTAAAATCCTGCCCTAATTCCTTATTTAGAAATAAAATAGCCTCACCGTACATCATTCCATTTTTTGTACCACCAAACGAAAGGATATCAACACCTGCATCTTTTGTAAATTCTTTAAATCCGGAATCCAATGCGACAGCTGCGTTAGCAATACGAGCACCATCCATATGTAAATACATTTTATTTTGATGTGCAAAATCAGCTAATTCCTTTATTTCATGAATGGTATAAACGGTTCCTAACTCTGTAGCTTGGGTTATAGAGATTATTTTAGCTTGTGAATGATGCTCAAAATCAAAACCTTTCATGTGTTTTTGAATCAAATCTACCGTCAGTTTGCCATTAGGAGTTTCAACTGTAAGAAGTTTAAATCCATTGAATTTTTCAGGTGCGCCACATTCATCTTCATTAATATGAGAAGTTTCTGCACAAATTACTGAATTCCATGAACGAGTAGCAGCGTTTAAACCCAAAACATTTGCAGCGGTACCTATAAAAACAAAATAAATATCTATATCTGTTCCAAAATGTTCATGCAATTTTGCTTTTGCCCGATCGGTATATACATCATCACCATACGCTATTGTATGACCTTCGTTAGCTTCAATAATTGCTTTCATTATTTCAGGATGAACACCTGAATTATTATCGCTTGCAAAACCACGTTTGTTTATTATTGACATAACATAACTATTATTTTGTCATATTGAGCAAAGCGAAATATCTCATTTTAACAAATAGATTCTTCACTTCGTTCAGAATGACGAATTATATATTTTATATAAATCGATTAAAATTTTTCATCGTATTTAGTCCAAAGAAAATCACCTAGGTTCCATGCTTTATCAACTACTTTATTGCCCCAATCATTTGAGTATTTAGTAAGGTAGTTGATAGTTTTCTGTGGTTTATTTTCATCGTAAAGCCTTAAAGCCTCTTCTTCAAATGTTTTTTGATTCTCAAATAATTCTGTTTGCATAGGGTTCCAAACATCATCAACATCATGACGCATATCTCCCCAACGCTGAGCAGTTAAAGTGCCTAAACGATTAAAAGCCCACCAAGCCGATTCTCTTGTATAACCATTTACTCTACCAGGAATTTTATAAGATACCGGTAAATCTGTTGTGCTGGCATATATAGGAATATAAATTGAAGATGCAACATTATCTTGAGCCAACCATACAACGCCACCAATTTCATTAGGTAACCAATCGCGACACTGAATAATTGTCGCATACATTGTATACCAACGAGCAATAGTTCTTTCACCAAGAAACATTATGCTATTTTTTTCATGATCAACACTATACCATCCTCCGCTTACATTTGAAATTTCTAATTGATCATACGGCATAAAAGGGTTTGCCAATGGCGATATAATTGATTTCCCATCACCATCAGTAGCTTTAATGCTTCGAGTCATATCATAAGGTGTTCCTTCATAGTAATCTTTAAAAACAGTAACCAGATCGTCTAAAGAAACTTTTTTGTCAGGTTTAACAGAAAAAGGATAGTTTTCGGCATTTGGATCTAAATGTAATGATGGTGCCAGCAGATCAAAAATTCTCCACTCACGACGACGAGCAGCAAAAGAGTTTCTGCTTTCGGGTGCATAAGCATAACAAAATTGAAAAGTCTCATTTTCATTCCAATATCCATTTTCTTTAGCAACATCATATATATTTTCAGAAGCTAGAAAATAATCAGGTTTTGTTAGATCTATCTCTTTTATAGTACTTGCATTTACATTAGCAGCAATGTGATCATCAGGTACACGTTGTGCTACCCAAACTCCACCAACTTTATCTTTACCAGGACCTACTATTTCGAAATGCCAAACTTCTTTTGGGTCAGCTATTGTTAAGCACTCACCAGAATCATTCCAACCATATTCTTTAACCAATTCACCAGCCATTTTAATAGCTTCACGTGCAGTTGAACAACGCCCAACCATTAACAAACATAATCTCTGACAATCAATTAAACCTGCATCTGATTGTAGTTCACTTCTCCCTCCAAAAGTAGATTCACCAATTCCTAACTGTTTTTCATTCATACAAGGATATGCCGAATTAACAAATTGAAATGTATGATCCACCTGTGGAATTTCACCAATTTTATCATGTTTATAGGCTGGCATTGCTTTTGTATTATCTGCATTACGTTTATACATTGAAACCATATCGCCCGATTTATGATCCTTTGCAGGTTGAATATTCATCCATGACCGAGTTCTGTGACTATCATCGGTATGTGAAGTAATTACAGAACCATCTTCTGATGCTAATTTACCAACAGTAATTGAAGTACAACCTTCAGGAACTCCGCCTTTCCAATCGCTCTTATCCTGTGCATTTATAGAATTAAAGATTAAAATACTTAATAATAAATTCAATGATAGTTTAACTATTTTTTTCATATTTATCCGTTTAATTTTGAATTGCCAATTTACTAAAATGTAATAGAAAATTGATTATTTCATGTTTTTTATATTTGTAATACCTAACAATCGGAGTACGAAGTATCTGACAATGTTATATGTGCTACAATAATGCATCATACAAAATTTCAACCGGATGCAATGCTTTGCGTCCTGTTCCGTCCTTAATTTGATGTCGGCAACTTGTTCCCGGGGCAGCAATTAAAGTTTCCATATTTGCTTCACGTACAGCAGGAAATAACACCATCTCTCCTATTTTCATTGATACTTCATAATGTTCTTTTTCGTATCCAAACGAACCTGCCATTCCGCAACATCCTGACGATATCTCCTCTACTGTATAGTTTTCAGGAAATGACAATAAAAATTTAGTAGGATCGGTAGATGCTACTGCTTTCTGTTGACAATGCCCGTGTAGTTTTATATTCCTTTCCTCTTTAGTAAATTGTTCTTTTGCAATGTTTCCACTTTCGATTTCTCTACTTAAAAATTCATCAATCATTATGGCTTTTTTTCCTAAATCGATTGCAGTTTGTTTTAATTCCTTACCAACCAAATCTGGATATTCATCTCTGAATGTTAATATTGCAGAAGGTTCTATTCCTATTAAAGGTGATTTTTCTGTAATAATATTTTTTAAATAGTTAACGTTCTTTATTGCTATTTTTTTGGCTTTACGAACTAAACCCTTTGACAAATAGGTTCGTCCACTATCTATATGTTTAGGGATGATAACTTGGTATCCTAATCGAGTTAATAATTGAACCGTTTTTATACCTATATCAATATCATTATAGTTAGTAAATTCATCGTTAAATAAATAAACCTTAGCCTTGCTCTTCTGTTTTCTCAATGCTGAAACATATTGATTCATCCATTTATTCATGGTTTGTTTCCCGAGTAAGGGCATACTTCTTTGAGGTGCAAATCCAATTAAATTCATCAAAAATGAAGAAATTGTTTTATTCTTCATAATTATATTATACAATTTAGGCCACACCGAAGCCAGTTTATTTATTTCGGTGATATAAGCTATAAGTTTTGATCTAAAGGGAATTCCATGTGAATCATAATAATGCTGTAAAAACTCAGCTTTTAATTTAGCCACATCAACACTGGAAGGGCATTCCGACTTACAAGCCTTACATGATAAGCACAAATCCATTACCTCTTTTATTTCCTTATGATCGAAAGGATTTTTCTTTGTTGAAGTGCTAAGAAATTCTCTGAGAATATTAGCTCTTGCTCGAGTTACATCATTTTCATTTCGAGTTGCCATGTAACTTGGACACATTGTACCGCCAGTTATTTCTGTTTTTCGGCAATCTCCACTCCCATTGCATTTTTCTGTTGCTCGTACTATTCCTCCTACATTCGAGAAATCAAAAACAGTATCAATTTCAGGTTCGTCTCTGTCAGGTTCATATCGTAAATAGCCTGTCATAGAAGGTACATCAACAATTTTACCCGGATTAAAAATATTATTTGGATCCCAAATCGATTTTAATTCCTTTAATAATTCATAATTCTTATCACCAATGATAATTGGTATAAACTCTCCTCGTACTCGTCCATCACCATGTTCTCCACTTAATGAACCATTATATTTTTTTACTAAATGAGCAATTTCTAAACCAATAGTTCTAAACATTGCAACATCCATAGAGTCTTTCAAATTTAAAATAGGTCGTAAATGCAATTCACCCGAACCTATATGAGCATGATAAACACATTCCAGCTTATGCTTTTCCATAATCACCTTAAAATCATCCATATAATCGGGCAAAACTTCCACATTAACGGCAGTATCTTCAATTATCGAAACTGGTTTTGCATCGCCTTCCATATTAGATAAAACACCCAAGCCTGCTTTACGAAGCGCCCAAACTTTTTTAGTTTCGTCACCTTGAATTATGGGAAAATGATAACCATAGCCGGATTTCTTAAGATTCTCAATAACATCATTACAATTATTATTGATTTCTTCAATAGTATTTCTTGCAAACTCTATAATCAATATTGCTCCTGGATTACCATCAACAAAATCGCGGTTTTTTAACTGATTACGATTCCCTTTGGTAAGATTAAGAATAGTGTCATCCATCATTTCAACTGCACCCGGTTTGTACTTTAAAGCTACCAAATTAGCTTTAAATGCCTCTTCTTTGGTTTTAAAATGAGCAGCAACAACAGCAACATTTTTTGGTGGTATATCAACTAAATTGAGTTTTATTTCGGTTATAAAACCCAAAGTTCCTTCCGAACCACAAATTAATTTTGAGAAATTAAATTGATCATTTGTATTTGCAAAGGGCTCTGTTTCGAGCAGCATATCAATCGCATATCCAGTATTACGCCTGTAAATTGATTTATCAGGAAATTCCTTACGAATTTCTGCTTGATGTTCTGAATTTGATAAAACAGTATTTATATTCTGATATATTTTATTTTCTAACTGATCTCCCTTGAGTTTTTCTTCAAATTCTTTTTTATCAAGAGATTCAAAAAGAACCTCTTTACCATCGCTTAAAATTACTTTTGTTGCTAAAGTATGATCACGAGTTGTTCCGTAAATAATCGAATGTGAGCCACAAGCATTATTCCCAACCATTCCTCCAATCATACATCTATTAGAAGTTGAAGTCTCAGGCCCAAAAAATAAGCCATGAGGTTTTAAAAACATATTCAGCTCATCGAGAATAACTCCCGGTTGTACTTTTACCCAACGCTCTTCCACATTCAGTTCTAAAATCTCTGTAAAATATTTTGAAATATCTACAACAATACCATTTCCTACAACCTGTCCGGCCAAAGATGTCCCGGCAGTTCGAGGAATTAGCGAAGTTTTATGCTTGCTTGCAAACTCGATTAGCTTTTTTAAATCGTTGTTATCTTTTGGTCGTGCAACAGCCAATGGTAATTCACGATATGCTGATGCATCAGTCGAATATAGTATTCTGTTTTTCTTATCTGTAAATAAATCTCCTATTAAACCAGAGTTAAGTTCTTGTAATTTATTTAGCATACAATTAATATATAAAATGTAATACGTAAAAATAGTAAGATCTAAATAAAGCTAAAGTTTTTCTGCGTTAAATACTTAAATTTTATATAAAATTTCTTTTTTACGTTTAGCATAATTAGTGTATTTTTGGTTGATCATAAAAAAATTAACAAATGAGTGTATTAGTAAATAAAAATTCAAAAGTTATAGTACAAGGATTTACAGGTAGTGAAGGTACTTTTCACGCACAACAAATGATGGAATATGGAACTAATGTTGTTGGTGGAGTAACGCCAAGCAAAGGTGGTCAGACACATTTAGATAAACCTGTTTTTAATACTGTTGAAGATGCTGTTATAAAAACCGGAGCTGATGTTTCAGTAATTTTTGTTCCTCCTGCATTTTGTGCAGATGCTATTATGGAAGCAGCTGATGCTGGTATCAAAGTTATTGTAACAATTACAGAAGGAATTCCTACTTCTGATATGGTAAAAGTTAAAGAATATCTGAAAGATAAAGACTGTACAATGGTTGGTCCTAATTGCCCTGGAATTATTACTCCCGGGGAAGCTAAAGTAGGAATTATGCCTGGATTCATTCATAAAAAAGGAAGTGTTGGAATCATATCACGATCGGGAACATTAACATACGAAGCTGTTGACCAGATTACAAAAATGGGATTGGGACAATCAACTTGTATTGGTATTGGTGGTGATCCAATTATTGGAACTACAACACTTGATGCAGTAAAATTGCTAATGAATGACTCTGAAACAGAGGGGATTATTATGATCGGAGAAATTGGAGGAAGTATGGAAGCTGAAGCTGCAGAATGGATTAAAAAACACGGAACAAAACCCGTTGTAGGATTTATTGCAGGAAAAACTGCTCCAAAAGGTAGACGAATGGGACATGCTGGAGCCATTATTGGTGGTAAAGCTGATACAGCAGAAGCAAAAATGGAAATCATGAATAATTGCGGTATTCATGTTGTAGAATCACCAGCTGAAATTGGAAAGAAAATGTTTGAAGTATTAAATCAATAGATTATTATATAGTTTACACAGCGGATAATAATATCCGCTTATATTTTATATCAAGGTTAAATAACTATTCATCAAAAAAAATTTGTAAGTATTCACAAAGGGTTTTACATTTGACAAATGATTAGAAATTGGGAAGATATAATAGTTGTAATTGCTGAAGATGAGCAGATTAATTTTTTATTTCTAAAAGCAGTATTAAAACCAACAAAGGCTAAAATAATTTGGACTAAAACCGGAAGAGAAACTATTGATGTTTGTAATTCTGAAAAAGTAGATATTATCCTTATGGATATCAAAATGCCGGATTTAAATGGATTGGAAGCTACTAGTGAAATAAAAAAGACTTTCCCAAACCTACCAATAATTGCTCAAACAGCTTATGCAATGGAAGAAGATGAAGAAGCCAGTATTGAGGCTGGTTGTAATGATTATATATCAAAACCTATTAGACCTGAAAGATTGCTTACCATAATGTCTAAATACATAAAAATTAAATAGTAAAAAACATTCTATTGTCAATTGATTATCCTAAATAATCGCCTGTTTCATTTATGTTTAAAACAAAATTATGAATATAGTAATAACGGGAACGAGCAGAGGTATTGGCTTTCAAGTTGCGAAATTATTTGCTAAAGATGAGAATAACACAGTAATTGCAATAGCTCGTAGTGAGGATCTTTTAAAAGAATTAAAAAATGAATGTATTAGGCTAAATCTAAAAAGTCAGCTAAAGATAATTGTATTTGATATTGAAAATCCAAAAAATGTGAAAAACAATCTCAAAAACGAAATTCATAAACATGTACAATCAATTGATATTTTAATAAACAATGCAGGATATTTATATCGTAAAGCATTTATTGATACTGAGATTGATGAAATCACAAAAATGTTTAATGTTAACATAATTAGTCATTCTGTTTTAATTCAAGACCTTATTCCAATGTTAAAGGAAAGTAAACTAAGTCATGTTATAAATATTTCGAGTATGGGTGGTTTCCAGGGCAGTGCTAAATTTCCCGGATTATCGTTTTACAGTTCAAGTAAAGCTGCGGTTGCAAGTTTAACAGAATGTCTGGCTGAAGAGTATAAATCCGATAACATAAAATTTAATTGTTTGGCTTTGGGTGCCGTAAATACTGAAATGCTAAAATCGGCATTTCCAGAATACGATGCTCCATTAAGTGCTCTAGAAATGGCTAAATTTATTCATGATTTTGCTTTAAACGGAAGTAAATGTTTTAACGGAAAGATTTTACCAGTAAGTCTTTCAACCCCATAAAAAAAGCACCCGAATGGATGCCTATTTCATATTTTAAAAAATCTGGTTTATTTTCCAGTTAATAGTTAAAACCCTGCAAACTTGCCTGACGGCTGTCAGATTTTATTGTAGCTACTTTAGTTTCTATAAATTTAAAATATCGAACATCGAATATTGATTAACGAATTTCGAAATACATCATTCATCATTCCTTGTTCATTATTCGAAATTAAATGTAGCGAATTTCATTCGCAGCATAAAACTATGGCACTTTTAATCCATAGTGGTTTATTTATAAATTTTAGGTTCAACTTCGCCCTTCATAACAGAATATCCATTCATTGCTAGTGCTTCCATTTCGTCTTCACCCGGATAAACCATAATTGGAGCAATAAAATCAACCATTTCTTTTATATAATCGATAAGACTTTTATCATAAGCCATACCTCCAGTGAAAAGAATTGCATCAACTTCGCCTTTTAATACTGTACTTAAAGAACCAATCTCTTTACCAATCTGATATCCAACGGCATCGTGAATTTTTTTGCTTTCTTCATCACCAGCCTTTATTTTCATTTCAACTTCGTATCCATCATTTGTACCAAGGTAAGAAACATAACCTCCTTCACCATTAATCATTTTTTTAACCTGCTCATGAGTATACTTCTTACTAAAACATAATTGTGCAACTTGCCCACAAGGTAATGTCCCCACTCTCTCAGGAGAGAATGGTCCATCGCCATCAAGAGCATTATTCACATCAATAACACGTCCTTTTCTGTGTGCACCTACAGAAATTCCACCACCCAAATGAGCAACTATTAAGTTAAGTTCTTCATATGGTTTATCAACCGACTTAGCATACTTTATTGCAATTGCTTTTTGATTTAAGGCATGAAAAATTGAATGACGTACAAATTCTGGATGACCTGTATATCGAGCCACATCTTCCATTTCATCAACCACAACAGGATCCGCAATAAATGCACGAGCTCCTTCCAGAGATTGAGCTATATCGTGTGCAATAAGTCCACCTAAATTACTTGCATGTTCTCCTAGTTTGCTCTCATGCAAATCTTTAAGCATGGCTTCGTTCACTTCGTAAACGCCTGACTCTATTGGCTTAACTAATCCCCCACGTCCAACTATTGCAGTTATTAAATCAATTCTAATTTCAGCATCTTTCAACTCTTTTAGAATTATTTTTTTTCTAAAACTAAATTGATCGACAACGCTTTTAAATGATTTTAAATCTTCAGCTGAATGTTTTATGTTTTTTAAAAATATCGATTTTGAGCCTTGATAAACTGCTATTTTTGTTGAAGTTGAGCCAGGATTAATAGCTAAAATTCGTTGGTTCTCCATTTTTAATATTCTTTTACTAAATATTATTCTTTACGACATTGCTGCTGCCATCGCAATCGACATCATTTTACTTTTTTCGGTATCGGCCCTTGAAGTTAGAACTATAGGAACTTTGGCGCCCAAAATAACAGCTGCTGAAGTACTTCCTCCCATAAAAATTAAAGCTTTATACAAAATATTACCAGAGTTTAAATCCGGTGCCATTAAAATATCTGCATCACCCGCTACTTCACTGACAATTCCTTTATGCTCAGCTGCTTCTTTGGAAACGGCATTATCAATTGCAAAAGGACCATCTACTAAACATCCTTTTATTTGACCTCTTTTGTTCATCATAGTCAACATTGCAGCATGAGTTGTAGATTCTATTTTTGGATTTACAACTTCTAAGGGTCCAACTACCGCAACTTTAGGCATTTCAACACCTAATTTATGAAATACTTCAACTGCATTTTTTACTATACTTACCTTTTCTGTAATACTTGGTAATATATTCATTGCAGCATCAGTTATTCCAATAAGTTTATGATAATAAGGAGATTCAATAAGTGCAAAATGACTTAAAGTTGAGCCTGTTGTTAATCCATTATCTTTATCTAAAACAGCCTTTAATAAGGGTGCGGTGCTAACTAAGCCTTTCATTAAAATATCAGCTTTATCCTGTTTAATAAGAGCTACAGCCTTAATTGAGGATATCGCAGGATTTAATTCATCATAAATTTCAATACTTGAAAGATCAAAATCAATTTCTTTACAGATTTTTTCAATTTCGGATTTATTACCTATTAAAATAGGAATAATTATACCTTCAATGTAAGCATTTTTAACCGCTTCAAGTACTTGTTTATCAGCTGCTGCCGTTACTACTAAACGTTTAGATTCTTTAGCTTTAGCAATACTAATGATTTCATTTAATGATTTATATGTCATTTTACTATTTTGAGTTAAAGAAAAGCTTGAAAAATATTTTAACTAATATATAATTTATTTTTATCTGCTAACAATCTTGAGGGTATCCTGAGCAATAACAAGTTCTTCATTTGTTAAAACCATAACAACTTTGGTTTTGGATTCCGGTTTAGTTAGTTCTAAATCAACACCACGCTTTTTATGATTTAGTTCAACATCAAAATCAACACCTAAATATTCCAAATCCTTACATACATCGCGTCTTGTATCCCAACCGTTTTCTCCTATTCCACCTGTAAAAATAATCAGATCTACTCCACCCATTGCAGCTGAATAAGATCCAATGAATTTCTTAACACGATAAGCAAACATATCAAGAGCTAATTGAGCCCTTTCGTTTCCTTCTGCAGCAGCTTTCTCAAGATCTCTCATATCCGATGAGATACCCGAAATTCCTAATAAACCACTACGTTTGTTTATCATGTTATTAGTGTCTTGGATAGTCAAATCTTCTTTTTCTGCAATAAAAAGTAGCGCTCCTAAATCCAAATTACCAGCCCTGGTTCCCATTATTAATCCTTCAACAGGCGTAAATCCCATTGATGTATCAACTGACTTTCCGTTCTTAATTGCTGCAACTGAAGCTCCATTTCCTAAATGACAAGAAATTACCTTTTTTTCCTCCCAGTTCCAGCCCACTAAATTACAAGCTTTTTTTGCAACAAATTTATGACTTGTACCATGAAAACCATATCGTCTCACCTTATACTTTTCATAATATTCATAAGGTAATCCATACAGAAATGCTTTAGGTTCCATTGATTGATGAAATGAAGTATCAAAAACAACAACCTGGGGCACTTCAGGTAACAATTTCTCCATTGCTAAAATTCCTTTTAAATTAGCAGGATTATGAAGTGGCGCTAGTTCTATACATTCTTCTATTCTTTCTTTTACTTCTTTTGTAACCAAAGCACTTTCCTCAAAATACTGACCACCATGTGCAACACGATGCCCCACAGCTAAAATATCTTCAGCTCTTTTGATAACTCCATGTTCTGAGGATAATAAAGCTTCAAGAATTAAATCTATTCCACTTGTATGATCGGGAATATCGGTAGTAAATTCGTACTTTTTACCATCTTGAGTTTTGTGTTTTAACTCACCATCACTAATCCCAATTCTATCAACAATCCCTTTTGCCAACAAATCAGCATCTTCCGTACCAGACATACTCAATAACTGATACTTAATAGATGAACTCCCACAGTTTAATACTAAAATTTTCATTTTGCGTTTTGCTATATTGTGTTAAATTAAAGTCCTGCTGCTTGATTTGCCGTAATTGCAACCAAATTAACTATATCGCTAACAGAACATCCTCTGGATAAATCGTTAATTGGTGCTGCCATTCCTTGTAATATTGGGCCAACAGCCTCTGCTCCAGCCAGTCGTTGTACTAGCTTATAAGCGATATTCCCAGTTTCAAGAGTTGGAAATACTAATACATTAGCTCTTCCTGCTATTTCACTACCTGGTGCTTTCTTTTGACCAATTGCTTCAATAATTGCTGCATCAGCCTGTAATTCACCATCAATTTTTAATGATGGATCCAATTCCTTAGCTATTCTTGTTGCGTTAACAACTTTATCAACCATCTCATGTTGTGCGCTTCCTTTAGTTGAAAAACTTAACATGGCAATTCGAGGTTCGAATCCAGCAATTGCTCTGGTTGTTGCGCCTGTAGCAACTGCAATCTCTGCTAATTCTCTATCTGTAGGATTAGGGTGAACTGCACAATCAGCAAAAACGATTAAACCATCTTCACCAAAATTTTTATCTTTTAATATCATTATAAAAGCTCCAGAAACAACACTAATTCCAGGCTTAGTTTTTACGTATTGAAAAGCAGGTCGCAATACATCACCTGTGGCATTTTCAGCACCAGCAACTTCACCATCAGCATCACCATTTTTAATCATGACAGTTGCTAAATATAATGGATCTTCAATTAAAACTGCAGCTCGCTCTCGATTTAATCCTTTTTTCTTTCGAATTTCAAGCATTAAATCTATATACTCTTCTTTTTTATCATGATTTTTAGGATCTATAATTATAGCTTTTTCAATATGGATAAGATTTAACTCTTTTGCTTTAGCCTTTATTTCATCAGGCTTACCTATTAAAATAATTTGGGCTATACCTTCATTTAATATTTCATCAGCGGCTTTTATAGTTCTTTCTTCTGTGGATTCCGGAAGAATAATTTTTTTGTTATGTTTTTTCGCAGCTTCCTTTATTTTAATCAATAAATCCATTGTGTATCAGCTATTTATGTTGTTTTTTTATTATAATGCAAAGTTACACAAAAATCAAGTTTCTTTATTATAATTCATATGAATAATGTCATACAAAAATGTGTTTCACAACAAGTATTGAATGAGTATATTTATTAAAGTGATTTGAACCTATAAATGTTCACAAGTACGATTTTTCAAAGCTTTTTTTATTATTGCTCTGTTAAAGTTTTTTAAGTAGTGTGATTCCTGTTGAAGTTAAAAAAAGAGGTTGTCCAAAAAGTAGTTAAAATTGTAAAAACACTTCGACATCCCGATAATTATCGGGACAGTGTGACAAGCTGGGATACAGAAACTTGTCATATTAAGCCTGCCTGACGGCAGTCAGGCTTGTCGAACTTCTCTCTTGCGAAGCAAAAATATGTTTGCTTCAAGTCCTTTTTGGACACCCTCTCTACCACTATATAATTATTTAGCTAGAAGGGATAATTATTCCAAATCTTCCAGGAATATTCTGCTTGTTTTATAAGCATCTCAAAACCATTTTTTATTACGGCTCCTTGCTTTTCTCCCTTTCTTAGAAATTCAGTTTGCTTTGGATTATAAATTAGATCATATAATAAATGCTCTTTTGTTAGAGAATCATAAGGTATGTCCGGTTTTTGTGAAATATCGGGATACATACCTAAGGGAGTTGTATTTATTATTAGTTTGGTTTCGCTTATTAATTCCTTATTAAGTAATTCATAACTCAATTCATTATTGTTTTTAGGATTTCGCGATACCTTAGTATAAATAATTCCAAGTTTTTTTAAAGCATATGCAATAGCTAATGAACCGCCACCTGTTCCTAAAACCAGTGCAGATTTATGATGTTTTTTTAATAATGGTTTAATACTGTCAATAAAACCAAGATAATCGGTATTATAACCTGTGAGTTTAAGTTTTGACTTAATCCAGTCAAATTTAATTGTATTGATTGCTCCTATTGCTTTAGCATCTTCATCAATTTCGTCAAGGAAAGATATAACATCTTGTTTATAAGGGATTGTTACATTTAATCCGGATAAGTTTGAAAAATCAGTAATTAATTGATTAAGCTCGTCGATATTTTTTAAAGGATAAAGATTATAGAAAGCATCTTCAATTCCCTCTTCTTCAAATTTTTCTTTAAAAAATACAGGTGAAAACGAATGCTCTAATTTTTTTCCTATGAGTCCAAAAAAACGCATTAATCTTTAGTACTTGCTAATTTATCTATCAAATATATCGTAATAAAACCGATTATCATAAGAGAAATGGCTAAGATTACTTCAGTATTAAAGGTTTCGGGAATATACTTTGTGTAAGATTGTATTATTTTTTCTCCATTGTGAAGTATAAAATTGCCATCAAAATCTAATCGATAAACTTCATTTTTCCATGGCCATAAAATACTTAAAGAACCAAGTATAAAACCTGTTAAAATAGAGATTGTTTGGTCTTTATATTTTTTATATATCCATGATAAAATATGTGAAAACATTATTAAACCAACCACTACTCCAATCATAACCGGAATTAGTATTGCTAAATCTATAGTGTTTATTGATTGAATCATTACTAGCTCGTAATTACCTAATAAAATAAGAATAAACGAGCCCGAAAGTCCAGGTAAAATCATACTACAAATAGCAATTATACCACAGATGATTAAATAGAAAAACGAATCGTTCTGAGTAGCAGGATTTAACATAGATATTACAACTGCTATTGCAGTTCCTAAAATAAATACAAGAATGACGCTTAAACTCCATTTCTTGATTGTTTTACCAACATAATACACCGAAGCTAAAATTAATCCGAAGAAAAATGCCCAAACTAAAACGGGATAATTACTAAATAAAAACTCCAATATCCTGGCGAGAGAAACTACACTAGCAATCATACCGAAGAAAACTGCAATCAAGAAATATAAATCGATATACTCGATCAGCTCTTTTATTTTTCCCCTAAACAATAGTTTAAGGGCATGAATATCAAATGATTTAATAGCGTTAATTAATCTCTCGAAAACTCCTGTAATAAGTGCTATTGTTCCACCGGAAACACCAGGTATTACATTAGCGGCACCCATGGCAAATCCTTTTAAAACCAAGTTTATGTATTGTTTTATTTGATTTCTCATATTAACTATTTAAAAAAACGAAAACAATTCAAGTTAATAAGAATGTTTTCGTTCTAATGTTATATTTATATATCTTAGTTTTACTCTTCAAAAGAATATTTATTTAGAAGTTCATTAACCATACTATCCTCAATAGCATCGGAATAAAAAAGAATGATTTCTAAATAAGTTTTTGGATTTATTTTCAGGCCTTTTTCGAAAAGCATTGAAGCTTTATCTCTTTGATTTTTAAGAAAATAACATCCCGATAAACGATAATAAATTAATGCATTGCCAGAATTATCTTTAAGATATTCTGTTAATACTTTTATTGCAAGATCTACATCATTAATTCGCACATATGCCTCCGAAAGCGAGAAAACAAAATCCATTTCTTCTGGATTTAAATCATAAGCCTTTTTAAATGCTTTTAAGGCTTCTTGATTTTTATTAAGCTCGTTAAGAATATTCCCAAGCAAATAAAAATACTCAGAGTTAATATCATCAATTGCCGCTGCTTTCTCAATGAAAGGCAAGGCTAATTCAAATTTTTCTAAACGGAACATTATATTGGCTTTGCCAAAATATGCGTCGGCATAATAATCATCCTCATTTAAAGCATCATCATAGTATTTTAGAGAAATATCAAATTCCTTAAGACTTTCATAACAATCGCCGATAAAAGTTAATATTTCTACACTTTTACCATCGTATTTCAAATATTCTTTATAATTAATGATTGCATTATGATAATCTTCTTTATTTGAATAAGCATTGGCTAAATTAAAATAGGCTACAGAAAAATCAGGATTTATAGCTAGTGCATATTCATAAGCCTCAACTGCCTCGTTGAATTTTTCAAATTTATTATACAGGATGCCTAAATTATACCATGCATTTTCTGAAAATGGTTCTTTATCAATATATTTAATATAAAACTCAATACTTTTATTTATTTGCCCCAACTTTTCGTAACAATAGCCGATATCATACAAGAGCATAATATTTTTACTATCTAATTTAAAAGCTTCGTGTAAATATTTTAATGCAGTTTTATAACGCCCTATTTGCTCAAAGGATTGAGCAACAGTATGAATCACTTCTGCTTTATCATCGTAGCTATATATTATTGCTGTATCGAAAGCCTTTTCAGCTTCACTGTAGCGCCCCATTATATTAAGTGTACTACCTTTAAGTAAATATACATCACAATTCGACGATTCTACTTTTTCGATATGATTTATGAGTTGTAAAGCTGGTGCTGCATGACCCTTATCTACTAAAACCTGTGCTTTTTTTAGCTGTATGTTTAAGGAATTAGGGTGTTGTTGTACTGCAAACTTCACTGCATTAAGTGCATTATTTGCCTTGTTACTATCAATGTAATAATCGATAATACTTTCAAACTCGAAAACGTCAAAAAAATAACTTGTATTATTTTTTAACATCTCTTCAAAGCGATCAACTAATTCGCTGTATTCCTCCTCATGAAAAATGTCATCAAAATCTTCTTTCATATTCTCTCTCAAAATGTGGACGCAAAACTAATCATTTTCGATTTATTAGAGCTATCTATCTTGACTTTTTTTATTATTCAATTGATGAATTTAAATCATCGTACATTTTCAATGCTTCGTCTTTAAGGCACTTTAGTTCAGACAATAAAACTTCATTTCTAATACTTAATTCCAGTTCAGTATAAAATTTTCTCAAGTCTTCTTCAAAAAGCTTTCCTATTCTAAGGTTTTTATATTGCAATCCATCAATTTTTATACGTTGACATACTTCTTTTAATCCAAAGTAAGCATCATTAAAATATATGAGTTTTATTGCATTATCTCTACCATATAATTTATTCAAAACAATCCAAAGTGATTTGTCGGCCATATATGAGCTTGTGTTCCAGTAATAATTTGAAGCAGTAAGCAATCTAATTGTATATAACTCTGTTAAGTCTTTTGTATTTAATAATATCTTCCTTTCTTTTGATTGCTCATAAAAAGTGTCAAAAGTTTGCAAATTATAAGGTTCAAAAATCGAAAGGGTTCTTATTTTGCCAGCATAGTAATTTCCAATTGACTCATCGTTAAATTGAGAATTGTTAATTAATAAACTATTATCAAATAATATTGGAGATGTCCCTGTAATTTCTTTAATCCTATAACATTCTGCGTTATCAATTTTATTAGAATAATAAGTACCTCCAGTCCAGTATATTGAAATATCCTCGGACATTTTTTTATTAAAATCATAATAAAATATTTCCGCCCGGCCATATCCTTTATCGATAATATCTAAACTTTTCCATGGAGGTAAAAACTCAAGCTTAATCGGTATGTTTTTCTTATTAAGATAGTTATTAAAACTATTGACTTGCTTTATTAGATCGAATTGTAAGTTAGTATTGGAAATAGAACTATCACTTGAAAACAATATCGATTTCAATGAAACATCATTCAAACCTTTAGATTTAAAATTATTATGCAAATCAACATTATTAATCTTTAATTTGTCCAAATCAATCAACAAGCTGTATTTAGTTAAATTATTTCCATTCTTTAACTCATTAAATGAACTAAAAGGAAAATGATTTTCATGCTCGTTACCGTACCATTTAAAATATATATTATTGAATTTAAATTTATTTAGTAATTTCAGTTTACTATTAAAATCTTTAAGATTACCATTAAAATTGTGTAATAATAATGCTCTTTCATGAAAATCGGGATAATCAATAATATCAGCGCTTAAATACAAGGAATTTTTTGAATCGAATAACTGACTGAATGTAGTTAAAGCATTTTTTATTGCTTGATCATTTACACCATTAATAAATACGAGATTGTCCTTTTCTTTTGATTGTATAATATAGTATGCACCTTCATGTTTGCTTATGATTGAATCTGGTAGATTTGATTTAAAAGTTTTATATAACTTGCTTTTGCTAATCGATACTATAAATTGTTTTTCTGAGATTTCATTTACATTAATATTTTTTACGATTTCTATTTTATTGTATAAATTTTCAGAAGTATCATTACAAAGTGAGCTAAATAATTCTTTAAGCTCTAAAGCTGATTTTAAAATATTTTTACCAGGATTTTGAGGAATTACAATTATTGGATATTGCCCAGCTTCTTGATTAATATATTGTATTTGATTATTTTTTATTAATTGTTTAGGCTGCGGAAATACTAAATCATTGGCTAAATATGATGAATCGAAATACGGTTTAAATCTTTCGAGCATTGTGAAATTTTCATCTGTGTATCGAAAATCAACATTATCTATCCACATTTTACCGGTTCCTTTTAATCCAATAAATATTTTCACATACCGAGCATCATCGGTAATATCGCCATCAAAATAAGGATAATTTGCTGTTTTGCCATGAACCTCACCCCACTCAAATTTATCGAGCTTCCAAAAATTTGACAGAGTTAATGATTTAAATGTATTATCAATTTTTTTATCACTGAAAGCATCATACTCTGTTCCCCTAATTTCAATTTTGTTTTTATCGAAGAAATGCAATCTTATATTTACAGCATCGTACATTTTTGTACCTATTCGCGATTGATTAGGATGTATATCTTCAAGTTTTAAAAATAATTTCAAGGAATAATTCCCGGGAATTACTTTAATGTAATCGCTTATAACCCCTTCGCCAGTAGTCTCTGTCTCATCGGCTTTATTCCGCTCAATCTTTATAGAATGATTTCCTTCATAAACATCACTAAAGTTAAAATCTCCATTATCAGAATTTACCCATTTAATATTATGACCAACTTTCTTCCAACCATTTGTAACATATGATTTTATGCTGCCCTCTTCGTAATACACTTTCCCTGCTTCGAATGAATGATTGAAAACCAGATTTCCTAAATTTTTTTCGTTATTTCGAATATTAAAAGGAATTGATGTAGGGTATTTTGCCGACCAGCCTGCCTGTATTCTAGTTTGATTCTCTTTTTTACAAGCACCTACAATTATTACAATAAGTAATAAAAATATGGATACTCTAATTGTTTTCTTAATACTCATAATGACTAAATTTCAACATGAAAGTACATTAGAATTTTCAATTATAACTTATTTATGCTTAAAAGTTATTAAAAATTAATGATTTTTTATTCACATATCAAATTTTAAATAAATTAAGAATAAAAAAATCGCTCCCAGATTCTAAAATCCTAACGGAAGCGATGAAATATATAGAGCAACGAGTAAACGTTAAAAATGAAATCCTATTCCCAAAGTAACTCGATTATATTCGGTTGTACGTTTAATTTTTTGCCCACTAAATTCTTCAATATATTCGTGCTTCACTTGCATATACTTATAACCAAAAGCAAAGGATAAGGCATTTTTCTGAGTAAAATTTAATTTCAATCCAATACCGGGATTAATTATAAAACCACCTTTTGACTCAAGGTCTGATTCGTAATAATCAAAATCATAAGTATCTGGTTTGCCCAAAGTCATAGCATATCCACCTTGAAAATATACAAACTGACTAAATTTCGAATCCTTAAAAGAATACCGTATATCTCCAATAATTGGCAAGTAGGATTCATTAATTAAATCAATTCCTAATCCAGCACCCAAAGCTAAACCCGAATCGAATTGATATCCATTTAAAAACATTAAACTTAAGGAAGGAAAAAGTGATTCCATATTACCGCTCAATAAAAACCCAATATTAATATTAGAGTAAAATCCATTTCTCAAATAAGATATTGCCTCAATTGAGTCATTCTTTAATACATTTAATATTGGCACCCTTTCAATACGCTTTATATCACTTTGATTTATCACCCATTTATCACCACTATTGCTGATTAATGTTATTGACTCATTTGCTATAATTTCAACAATTTCGCCGTGAAGAATACTTCCATTATTTAGGTATATAACATCTTGTTGTTTTTCTTGTGCTTGAGATTTTTCAGGGACAAACAAAACAGTAAAAAATATACTTAGAATAATAAAAATCGCAGAAAATCTTTTCATTTAAATTTAATTTGATATTAAAATATATTAGCTAGACGTTTAAAATATTGGCTTGGTTGCGTTCAAATAAAAAATATCTTTAAATACATCTTTACGCAACCATTTATATAAGTTCGTCATCTTTAATTTGACTTATTCATGTAAAATAAAGCTTTGGTGAAAATGAATTTAAAATCGATATTTTTTCTTTTTATAGTAACTTCTTTCTTTACAAGTTGCGATGATAAGATTATAGAAACATATGTAGCAAATGTACCAGTATACATTACATATGAAGAATTAAGAAGCTCGGTTCAGGTAGAATCTGTTAGAGCACTCGAAAATCCCGGTAAAATTTATTTTTACAATGATTTTTTATTTATTAATGAGTACTTAAAAGGGATTCACGTAATTGATAATTCAGATGTTTCCTCACCTCAAAATATTGCATTCATTAATATTCCCGGGAATGTTGACATTTCAATTAAAGATGATATTGTTTATGCTGATAGCTATGTCGATTTGGTAGCAATTGATATTTCAGATATTAATAATATAACCCAAGCGAATAGACTTTTGGACATTTTCCCGTACATATTACCTCCATACGATATTAACTATCGCGTAGATGAAGTAAATCATGATAAAGGTGTAGTGGTTAGCTGGGAGTTAAAGAAAATCACTCGTGAAGTTGAACTAAACAACTATCCCTTTTATCCTGGGTACGAAGATGTTTATTATATGGAACAATCATACTCTACGGGAGTATCAGGATATTCAGCAAATGCTTCATCATTTGGTGTTGGCGGCTCAATGGCTCGTTTCACTGCTAAAGGAAATGTATTATATACAATAGATTCATATGACCTAAAAGTTATTGATATTGAAGATTATAAAAATATGTCTTTAATAAAATCTCTTTATGTTGGTTGGAATATTGAAACACTTTTTCCATCAGGTGATTATCTATTTATTGGATCACAAAACGGAATGTTAATTTATAATATTTCAAATCCAATAAATCCTATTTATATTTCCGATTACTGGCATATAACGAGTTGTGATCCTGTTGTAGTTGAAGGAAATTATGCTTATGTAACATTAAGATCGGGTAATTTATGCGGGGAAACTTCTGACCAATTAGATGTAATTGATATAAGCAATATTGAAGAACCCGAATTGGTAAATTCTATATCTTTAACAGAGCCTTACGGATTAGGAATTGATAATTCAATTTTATTTGTTTGTGATGGTAGCGCAGGACTTAAAATTTATGATGCAAGCGATGTAGAAGATATTGCAAATAATATTATTGCTACATTCTCGGATATTGAAACTTATGATGTTATTCCTGTGAATGGAGTTTTAATGCTAATTGGCGATGATGGTTTATATCAGTACGATTATTCAGATTTAACCGACATTCAGCTTTTAAGTTCAATAGTTATTTCAAATTAACTCAATACAATACCTTTATTTAGTTTTTACAATTAAGCGTAGCAATGTTGCTGCGCTTTTTTTATTATAACTATTGGATTAAACTTAATATTATGGCAGGAGTGGATGCTTGCCTTTACAGGCACAAGCGAGACGCTTGCGCCATTAGTGATTCAATGATATATTTATTTCAATTTAACGGTAAGTCTTTCTTTAGGTTTCTTGTTCTTTTTGGCATTGCCCCAAAAAGAACCAAAAAATTCTAGATAAAACGATCCTTCAGCCAGGCATTTTATCATGCCAACGCACCGCATATATGGCGCAAGCGTCTCGCTTGTGACTTAACATACTATATAGCAAGATGCTTCTAGTTGCTTAATTTTTTTATCTTTTTACTCTTTTTTCAATATGTTCTATTTTCTATGGTTCAAGTCTTTGGCTTGGACAGTTCTTTACAGGCACAAGCGAGACATATTATTATTATTTATTTTTTTGTTTCATAAATTCATTATAATCTTCCTCATTACACCAAAACCATTTTTGATTTTTAAGCCAACTCTTATCAGGATTTGGAAGTGAATCTAAAGGAAAAAACTTTGCTGAAGTATAACCACTTTTTATTCCTTTTTCTTGACACTCTTTTACTTCTTGATCAGTTATCTTTTCTTTGTATTTGAAATAAAGCTCTTCAATGGTTTGACTATCTATAATCTTAAACCAAATTTCAGTATTAATCCAAGTTTGAGCTCCCGGAGGTAAAATATATTGTCCCTTTATAATGTTTCCATCTATAATATATTTCCCCCACATGACATTATTAAAATCAATATCCATTGAATAAAAAAAAAACCATCCTTATAAAATATACAATACAGACGTGAAGTATCATTTATAATATTAGATGAATCAACCTTGAAGCTATTTTTTTTATATCCAAAGTATGTAACAGGCTTATACATCTCATAATAACCATTTATAGCAATTAAAGTATCAATGCCACTATTACTTCCATTATAGCAATACATAGTATCATGAAAGCTACTTCTCACATTTTTGTGAGGTTGGCATCCAAAAATAAAAAAGGAAAACATTACTACTAATAACTTATTTTTCATAATTACCAATTTATAGGATGCCATAACGAGTAAGGATTAAAATAACCTGTATGATAATACAAACTTGCTTTTTTATTTTCATAATCTAGATAATAATTCTGACGTCCTAAATATTTGTGAATAAAATTTTGAGTTAAATCTTGTATTCTCCAATGGTCAATTCCAACTCTTTCTATTTTATTACCTGCCCTAAAACCTATATATAAAGGACTTTTGTATACTTTGCCATTATTCCATGCTTCAAAATCCCCATATATGGCGCAAGCGTCTCGCTTGTGCCTTAAATTAATTTGCTAAAATAATATTAACCAATCCCTTTTCTTCTGAATAATCTCTGGCACTACTATATAAATATTGCTCATCACTGTCTACAAATCCAGCTTTAACTGGATTATTATGAATATAATTTAGTTTCTGTTCAAATATTATCAGATTACTTAATACAATTGGTTGATTATGTTGCTGCCAAAACTGATATTTTGAATTATTACCATTCTTTTTTCCTTTTCTTTCAAACATCCATAACATCCACTCTTTTCTGCTTTCTTGTTGATTTTCTGCAATCGTTCTTAATATTTCTTTTGACGAAAAACTTTTCAAGTCTCGCATAATATCTTGTAAATCATCCTTGTCTGTTGCAATTATCATATGAACATGATTTGACATAATACACCATCCATAAACAATCAATCCCTTTTCATTAATACAGTAATTTATTGAATTTACTAAAATATCTTTGTAAATACGTCTGGTAAAAACATCAACCCAATTTACTGTAGCAAACGTAACAAAATAAGCCTTTTCTTGATCTCTAAACTTATATTTACGACTCATTTTTTTCTTTTTTTTTTCTATTCTATGGTTCAAGTCTCCGGCTTGGACCTTTCTTAACAGGCACAAGCGAGACGCTTGCGCCATTATTTGGCAATTATTTTACGGATAAGTAATTGTGAAATTACATGCCTCCAAATCTTCCCAGGTTTCAAAATATACTTTTTTAAGAATTATATTCTCTTCTCGTATTTGTTCCCAAGGTACTGTAAGAACAGTATCATAATTTAGAAAGTAAAACTGAAGAAAACCTTCGTTCAATAAATCTTTAATACTTCCCGAATAAATTTCATAAAAGTAAGATGTACCTATTAATATTTTCTTGGTTTCAATATCTCGCCAAGGAGTCGATTCAACTAATTGAGTTGTATCAGAACTTACATGATGATTTATAAAATACCAAACAATATCTTCCTCAGAATTATTCAGTAAAACAATTGCTTCATCATGTTCTGGTAATTCTTCAGGACATCCTGTTAAAGAAAATAACAAGATGACACTTACAATATATATTATGTATTTTTTCATATTAAATAATTTAAATCTCTAAAGCGAATATAACAAAAAAGGGACTCTTTCGAGTCCCTTTTTTTATTTTATATTTAAGGCATAATTACAATCTTGGATAAATTTCACCCTTTGAGGCTTTCAATGTATTTTGAAGTAAAGAAACTATTGTCATTGGACCAACACCTCCCGGAACAGGAGTTATATATTCAGCTTTTTCGGCTACTTCGTCGAATTTAACATCGCCTAATAGCTTCCAACCAGATTTTGTTTTGTCTGATTTAACACGGGTAATTCCTACGTCAATAACGGTTGCTCCTTTTTTTACCATATCGGCAGTTAAGAATTCGGCTGCACCTAATGCTGCTATAATAATATCGGCACGTAAAACAACTTCTTTTAAATTCTTAGTACGGCTATGAGTTAATGTTACTGTTGCATTTCCCGGATTTGTCTTTTGACTTAATAAAATACTTATTGGTTTACCAACAATATTGCTTCGCCCTATTACAACTACATCTTTACCAGATGTTTCGATATTATAACGTTTTATTAATTCAATAATTCCTGCAGGAGTTGCAGAAACATATGCCGGTAATCCAATAACAACACGACCAAGGTTAACAGGATGAAAACCATCAACATCTTTTTTAGGATCAATAGCTTCAATAATTTTTTGTTCAGAAATATGTTTTGGCATAGGAAGTTGAACAATAAAACCATCAATTTCAGGATCATTATTTAACTCAGCAACTTTTCTTAATAAGGTATCTTCAGCTACATCATCTTCATAGCGTATTACTGTTGAATTAAAACCAACCTGTTCGCAAGCTTTTTCTTTATGCCCAACATAAGTTTCACTAGCACCATCATGACCAACAATAAGAGCAGCTAAATGAGGTGTTTTCCCACCTTGCTCTTTTATTTCTTGAACTTCGATTGCGATTTCCTCTTTTATTTGATTAGCAATTTTTTTACCGTCGATAAGTTTCATAATATATTTTTTAAGGCTTTTAATTTTTTAAAGTTAAGAAAGTTCATTTAAATATTTCTTTTTAATCAAAAAATATTTAAAATGATGTGTCCAAAAAGTCGTTTTTGTCATCCTCAACTCCTGTCTGCCGACAGGCAGGTGATTGAATATCTCATAATTTACCGGATAAAAACTAATTATAGATTCCCTTTTTCAAGGGAATGACATTGTGAAGACTTTTTGGACACTCTCACTTTATGAACTTCAACCATTCCCTATTTCATTCCACCCATTTTATTCATCAAACCAGCCATTCCTTTACCATCTTTCATCATTTTCATCATCTTTTTGGTTTCATCAAACTGTTTAATAAGGCGATTAACTTCCTGAATATCATTTCCACTTCCTGTAGCAATTCGTTTTCTTCTGCTTCCGTTCATCAGCTTTGGATTTTCTCGTTCGGTTGGAGTCATAGATTGTATTATTGCTTCGATACCTTTGAAAGCGTCGTCATCAATATCAACTTTCTTCATCATTTTTCCCATTCCGGGTATCATTCCTGCTAAATCTTTCAGATTTCCCATTTTTTTAATCTGTCCAATCTGAGATAAGAAATCATTGAAATCAAATTGATTTTTAGCAATTTTCTTACTTAACTTCCTTGCATCTTCCTGGTCGTATTGTTCCTGAGCTTTTTCAACCAAAGAAACAACATCACCCATACCTAGAATACGATCGGCCATTCGAGCAGGATGGAAAACATCGATTGCTTCCATTTTTTCACCCGAACCTATAAATTTAATTGGTTTATTAACAACTGTTCGAATAGATAATGCAGCACCACCACGAGTATCACCATCTAATTTAGTAAGAACAACTCCATCGAAATCTAATCGATCATTAAATTCTTTAGCAGTATTTACAGCATCTTGACCTGTCATTGAGTCCACCACAAACAATGTTTCATGAGGTTCAATTGCTTTATTAATTGCTGCAATTTCGTTCATCATTTCAGCGTCAATAGCCAAACGACCTGCAGTATCCACAATTACAAGATTCTGTCCTTCTTTCTTTGCTTGCTTAATGGCATTCTTAGCAATTTTAACAGGATCTTTACTGCCGTCTTCACTATAGACAGGAACATTTATCTGCTCACCTAATACTTTTAACTGCTCAATCGCAGCAGGACGATATATATCGCACGCAACTAATAGTGGTTGTTTTTGTTTTTTTGATTTTAAATGATTAGCTAATTTACCGGCGAATGTAGTTTTACCAGATCCCTGTAATCCAGCAATTAAAATAACGGTAGGATTTCCTTTTAAGTTAATATCCATTGATTCTCCACCCATAAGCTCAACAAGCTCATCGTGAACAATTTTAATCATCAATTGGCTAGGTTTAAGTGCATTTAAAACATCCTGACCAAGTGCTTTTTCTTTAACTGTATCGGTAAAAGATTTAGCTATTTTAAAATTAACATCGGCATCAAGTAATGCGCGACGAACATCTTTTAATGTTTCGGCTATATTAATTTCAGAAATACTTCCCTGTCCTTTTAATAACTTAAAGGATTTCTCTAAACGTTCTGATAAATTTTCAAACATATTTTTTTACTGTTTACTTTAGTGTCTAAATTTTTTAAATGACTAAATTGCCTAAAGTTTTAAATTCTTACCTATTGATGTAAAAATAGCAAGCAATTCAGTAGCTTCGGACAAAATTAATTGTTTTTTTTCAGAATCAATCCAACTTAATTCATTAATTATTTCAAGCCAATAAACAGTTTCACTTGCTTCGGCCTCACAAATCTTTATTTTATTTCTAAAATCAGCTTTACTTCTTGATCGATTAGCCTCTCTATAATTTGCTCCTACACTTGTACCTGATTTTGTAATTTGATTTTTTATAAAATTGCTTTCATAAGAATTAGGTAATGAAGCAGATAATTTAATTATTGAAATAGCAAACTTTTTAGTTCGTTGCTCTAACTGCCTGCTAAACTCCTTGTTATCCATTTTTATAACTTTAGTCACTTTTAACTTTAGTCAATACTTTTTAGTCACTCTAAACTCTAGTTCAATTCAAGTACTTAATTCTCTACATTCGATCCGGAACATTAATACCAAGTAATCCCATACCGGATTTTATAATTTCTCCTACCTGTTTTGATAGAAACAATCTAAATCCTGAAATATTTTTATCCTCTTCACTCATTATTGGATGATCATGATAAAACTGATTAAATTCTTTTACCAAATCGTATATATAATTTGCAATATGAGCTGGGCTATAATTTTCAGCTGCCTCTTTTAGAGTTTCCGGATAAGTATGAATTTGCTTTATTAATTGTAATTCTTTATTTGATATTTTGGTTTTAGTATTTAGATCTGTTGGTAAATCAACATTCTTATCATTTGCTTTTCTTATTAATGATTGTATTCGTGCATAAGTATATTGAATAAAAGGTCCTGTGTTACCGTTAAAATCAATAGATTCCTTTGGATCAAAAGTCATTGTCTTTTTAGGATCAACTTTTAAAATAAAATATTTTAGCGCACCTAATCCGATTGTCTTTATAATATCGTTCTTTTCGGATTCAGAAAAATCATCAAGTTTTCCTAAATCACGAGACATTTCTTCTGCTGTTGCTGTCATACCTTCCAACAAATCATCGGCATCAACAACTGTACCTTCACGCGATTTCATTTTACCTGCAGGTAGTTCAACCATTCCATACGATAAGTGATGTAAATTTTCAGACCATTCAAATCCTAATTTACCAAGAATGATTTTTAAAACTTGAAAATGATATATTTGCTCATTGCCAACAACATATATTGCCTCAATAGCATTATAATCTGTCATTCGCTGATGTGCTGTACCCAAATCCTGAGTCATATAAACGGAAGTACCATCGGATCGTAATAATATTTTTTGATCAAGTCCTTCGTTAGTCAAATCAGCCCAAACAGAACCATCTTCTTTTTTAATAAGAGCTCCTTTTTCTAATCCTTCTTCAACTAACTTTTTCCCAAGTTTGTATGTATCCGACTCAAAATATATTTTATCAAAATCAACTCCAAGTTTTTTATATGTAACATCGAAACCATCAAGAACCCATTTATTCATATCTTTCCAAAGAGATATTGTTTCTGAGTCTTGTGCCTCCCATTTACGTAACATTTCTTGTGCTTCTTGTATTAGTGGTGCTTTTTGCTTTGCTTCCTCCTCTGTTTGACCCTCAGCTATTAATATGCTTATTTCCTTTTTATATTCCTGATCAAATTTCACATAAAAATCACCTACTAAATGGTCTCCCTTTTTCCCTGATATTTCTGGAGTAACAGAATCACCCCATTTTTGCCAGGCTAACATCGATTTACAAATATGTATTCCTCTGTCGTTTACAATATTAACTTTCTTTACATCGTCGCCTTGCGATGCAATAATTTTAGCTACAGAGTAACCTAATAAATTATTTCGGATATGACCAAGGTGTAAAGGTTTATTTGTATTTGGCGATGAATATTCTATTAAAATTGTTTTCGGATTTTCTTTATTCTTTATAAAACCAAAGTTGTCTTTTTGAGCAACTGAGCTTAAATAGGAGATCCAAAAACTTTTATCGATTGAAAGATTTAAAAATCCTTTGATTACATTGAATTCACAAATCTGCTTAATATTGGCTTTTAAATAATCGCCTATCTCATTTGCTGTTAGTTCTGGAGGTTTTTTCGAAACACGTAACAATGGAAAAACTACTAGTGTAAAATCACCTTCAAAATCTTTTCTTGTTTGTTGAATCTGAATTGATTTCTGATCGGGTGTTTTTTTATATAATTTTTCAACAGCATTTATAACTGCCTCTTTCAATATTAACTCAATATTCATAATATAAAATGCCTTTTATTTTAGTGTACATTTTGGCTAAAATTCAGCGCACAAAGATAAACCCAAATTATGCATTATACAAATTTATTGAATAGACTTACATTGTGCACAATTAATTAACTCAGACATGGTTTTAAACTAAGTTGAGTAGCTAGGTAATAAAAAAAAGAGGGTGTCCAAGAACGGATACCCTTTTTTCATTTAAAGTTCTATTAAATATGAATTTAGTCATCTCATTGTTTTGTTATATGCCTAATATTTAGTATATTAAGGCATGAAAA